>JBIKTP010000004.1:0-16576 GCA_044348035.1 Burkholderiaceae bacterium | reverse complement strand
TTGCCGCAGCCGGACTCGCCGACCAGGCCCAGGGTCTCGCCGGCCGGAATGTCGAAGTCCAGCCCGTCGACCGCCTTGATGTCTCCGACCTTGCGGCGCAACAGCCCGGCCACGATCGGAAAGTACATCTTCAGGCCGCGTACCTGGACCAGGGGGGCCGCCGCAGGCGCGCCCGGCCCGCTGCGTGGGGATGGCGACGCATCAGCCATGGTGTTCCTTGTTGCCATGAACGTCCCAGAAGCAGGCCACCTCGTGGCCGGCGCCGATCTGGCGCCTCTGGGGGTTTTCCCGCTCGCAGCGCTCGAATGCGTGCGTACAGCGGGCGCGGAAGGAGCAGGACTGCGGCTCCGCCTTGAGGATCGGGGGCTGCCCCTCGATCACCTGCAGCTTCTCGGCACGGGCACCCTTCATGTGCGGGATGGTCTTGAGCAGCGCGCGGGTGTAGGGGTGTGCCGGACGCCCGAAGAGCTCGCGCACAGGCGCCATCTCGACGATCTGGCCACCGTACATCACCATGGCGCGGTCTGCGATGCCGGCAATCACGCCGAGGTCGTGCGTGATCCAGACGATGGCCATGCCCAGCTTGCGCCGCAGGTCGCGGATCAGCTCCAGGATCTGGGCCTGGATGGTCACATCGAGCGCCGTGGTGGGCTCGTCGGCGATCAGCACCTTCGGGTCGCAGGCGAGCGCGATCGCGATCATCACCCGCTGGCGCATGCCACCCGAAAACTGGTGCGGGAAGTCGTCCAGGCGGCGCGCGGCGTCGGGGATGCCGACCAGTTCCAGCAGCTCCTGGGCCCGCTTGCGGGCGGCCTGCTTGTCCATGCCCATGTGCTTGCGCAGCGGCTCCATGATCTGGAAGCCCACATTGAACACCGGGTTGAGCGAGGTCATCGGGTCCTGGAAGATGAATCCGATGCGCGCACCCCGGATGCTGCGCAGTTGCTCGGGCGAACAATTGAGAAGGTCCACCCCCTCAAACATCACCGACACGCCCGACACCCTGGCCGGTGGGCTGGGCAGGAGCCCGAGCAGCGACATCATCGTGACCGACTTGCCCGAACCGCTTTCGCCCACGACACCCAGCAATTCCCCGGGCCTGAGGTCGAAACTCACGGTATTGACCGCATACACGTCGCCCGAGCGCGTCTTGAAACGCGTCTGGAGCCGGTTCACCTGGAGCACAGGCGCGATGTTTTCGGACATGTTGGACAAATTCGATGCACTCTTTCGGGTTAGCAAGCAATGGGCGTGCCTGAATGCGAATACCCACTGACTACCCGGTTCCACGTGTGACGCCAGTGGTTGCCACCACGCCATTTGCCCCGGGAGGAGCGATTATGCGCGGGTTGCGGACCGGTTTGGCCTAGGGTATACGATGGGTTCGGGCCGCGGTGCGCGGCGGGTGCATGCGGACTGGACGACGTCAGCAGACAAGGAACGACGCATGCTACGACGCACATGAACCATGCACATCGTCCAGTGATCGGAGCCATTTCCATGCGCAATACCCCGGACGCCGCCAAGCGCCCCGTCAATCTGCTGATCAACTCCCGTACCCTGGAACTCGCCAAGGAGTTGGGCATGAACCTGTCGCAGACAGTGGACAGCTTTCTGAGCGCAGAGGTCCAGCGGCGGTACTGGGAGCGGTGGAATGAGGACAACAAGGAAGCGATCGACGCCTACAACGCGCGAATAGCCCAGGAAGGTCTCCCGCTCGCGCGCTACCGCAACTTCTGACATGGAGCGCTTTGACGTCTATCCCCACCCCGAGGCTTCGCTGCGAAAAAGGACACCCTACCTTCTGGATGTCCAAAACAGCCATATTGACCGAATCGCATCCCGCGTCGTGATCCCTTTGCGCCTGGCCGAGAGCTTTGCGCTGCGCATGCGCGACTTGAATCCAGTGTTCGAAGTGGGCGGCAAGGCCGTCGTGCTCGACACGGCCGCCCTTGCCGCCGTTCCCCTCGCGGAGCTGAAGAAGCCGATCACCAATCTGGGGCCACAGAGGGATTCCATTGCCGCGGCACTCGACGTGTTGTTCGGTGGCTGCTGACAGCAGGCAACGCAAGGGGCAGGCACAGCCTACACCGCCGGGCGTGCGTCGATACGCCCGACCGGGCAAGGTGATCGCGGGATCGCCGATAACATACACGCCGGTTCGGTCAGGAATTCGGAAAGAGGAGCAAGCGCCATGGCTGCACAGCGATTCAGGGTCGGCATCGTCGGCCTGCAACCCCCACGCAGCTGGGCCGCGCGCGCCCATGTTCCGGCGCTCGCGTCACTGCCCGGGCACTTCGAGATTGCGGGTGTCGCCAATTCCAGCCGGGCCAGCGCCGAGGCTGCAGCCGCGGCCTGCGGCATCCGCCGGGCGTTTGGCAGCGTGGCGGAACTGGTCGAATCCCCGGACGTGGACATCGTCGCTGTCACGGTGAAGGTGCCGCACCACCTGGCCCTGGTGCGGGCGGCCATCGATGCCGGCAAGCATGTGTACTGCGAGTGGCCGCTGGGCAATGGCCTGGCGCAGGCCGAGGAAATGGCGGCGCTGGCCCGCGACAAGGGTGTGCTGGCCGTGGTGGGCACGCAGGCACGGGTGGCGCCCGAGGTCCTGCACCTGCGCCGCCTGATTGCCGACGGTTTCGTGGGCGAGGTGCTGTCGACGACGCTGAGCGCCCGGGGCCGCAGCTGGGGCGCGTCGATCGACAACCGTTCGACCGCCGGGTATCTGCTGGACCGGGCCAATGGCGCGACCATGTTGTCCATCCCGATGGGCCACACCCTGGCGGCCTTTCGCGACGTGCTGGGCGACTTCCGTGAAGTGTCGGCGGTCATCGCGAACCGCCGCCACCACGTCCTGGCTCTGGATACCCGCGAGATGCTGCCGATGACCGCGCCCGATCAGGTGCTGGTCAACGGCCTGCTGGCCAATGGCGCCCCGGTGAGCATCCATTTCCGCGGCGGGGAGGCGCGCGGCGTGCCCGGGCTCGTCTGGGAGATCAACGGCACGGACGGCGATATCCGCGTGACAGCCGCGTCCGGGCATACGCAGATGGTGCAGCTGTCGCTGGAAGGCGGCCAGGGCAACGATCGCACGCTGCGTCCGCTGGAGGTGCCCGCTGCGGACCTGGCAGGCGGGCTGCCGGACGTGATCCCCGGCAATGTCGCGCGGATGTACGCGCGGATGGCGAACGACCTGCTGGCGGGGACACACACGGCGCCAGGTTTCGACGATGCCTTGGAACTGCACCGCCTGATCGCGGCCATCGAAGAGGCCGCCGCGCACGGCGGGCGGGTGTTTCCCCAGTCGGTCAACAGGGCCTTGCCGGCGCCAGATCAGGGCGTACCCTAGAGGCCCGCACGACCTGGCGGTCATTCGACCCGCGCTGCGCGAAGCCGACCCGGCCCCGGCATCACCGGTAGGCGCAACCAGCCCGTCGGGCCCCTGCAGGCGCCAGGTGCATGGTGCGTTGGGCGAAGCGCCGGGGCTCACGGCGCGGATGCAGCCGTGCCGGGCCAGGTCTTCCACGGCGCGCGGCGTGCCGCGCGCTGCCAGGTAGGCCGGGCTGGCCGCCAGCACCAGGGTGGCTGTCCAGAAACTCACGCACCCAGGCCATCTCGAAATAGTCGAAGAATGCTGCGGACGCCGCCAGCCGGTTCAGCCCTGGCGACCTGGGCGAGTTGCTCAAGCCCTTCATTTTTCTGGACCGGTTCGAGGTGCCAGCCGGCGGACAGCCGCCGCGCTTCGGCATGCATCCGCACTCCGGCATCGCGACCCTGACCTACCTGATGTCCAGCCGGGCCGGTTACGAGGACACCGCGGGGGAACACGGCGCCCGAGGCGTGCTGGGCTTCCGGCTCTGGGTCGCCATGCCTCCCGCGCTGGAGCTGGCCGAGGCGCACAGCCTGTACCTCGGCCCCGACAGGGTGCCGCATGCCGGCCCTGCGCGCGTGCTGCCGGGCGCCTACCAAGGCAAGGCCAGCCCCATCCCCACAAGTTGATGGGACAGCCTGGTCACGGAGCTCTGCGGTCCGCCTCCTCCAGGTCGTCACCCCGACACCGCCCAGGAAGCTGTCAGCCCTGGCCGGTTGCGAAAGCCTTCTTGAGCCGGAACAACAGCCAATCGACAGCCCGCAACGGCGCCAGCAGGATCGGTTCATGCAAAGGCCAGACCTTGCACGGCGTGGCACGAGACCCCGTCGCCACCAGGATCGCGTTCACGGCGCGCCGGGCGGCTTCATTGGCGCCTTCCATGGTCGCCAGGTCGGTATGCGTGCGCACATAGTCCGCCGCCAGGAACAGGTTCGGGATTTCAGTGGCGGCATCGGGCCGGTTGACCCAGGAGTCCCGGGTGTTGATGAGCAGGGGCTCGGTATCGATATCGCGCACCCGGTTGATGTGTTTCACCTTCATCACGCCACGCCGGTCGGCCAGTTCTTTCACCCTCTCTGGCGAGGTGCTGCCATCCGGACACTCGATGTCCTCGTCCAGGTGAGCGCCCAGCCTGTCGGCGTCGTTCAGGCGGTTTCCGTCGGCGTCCAGCCAATGCTGCTTGAGTTGTGCCCAGGTTTCTTCGATGACCTGTTCACGGGTGCAGTGCGATGCCCACTTTTTCGTGGTTTCGGTGCCATGGTCGGTCCAGTCCGAAATGTCGACGGACAACAGGCCGCGGACCTCGCCATCACCGAACCGGGATATCGGAAACCGTCCGCCTTGCCAGAACTGTGGCTGCGAGACGGCTGTCAAGGCCCAGTTGGCATCGCTGAAGATGCTGTGCCCGCGCGTCATCGGGATGTCTCGCGACAAATAGAACTGCACGCCATTCATCCAGGCCACCTTGAGCTCATGGATCCGCGCCAGACCTGGCGCCGCGTCGGCCAGTGCGCCGGTCACGATCCGCGCCATCACCTCGCACGGCAATGCCGCCACATACTGGTCCGCCACGACCGTGTGGGTACTGCCATCAGCCTTGCGGACCGTGGCGCCACTGATGCGTTTGTCCGCGCCCACCTCGAGCCCGCACAGCTCCGACTCCGCATGAAACCGGACACCCCGCGATGCCAGGTACGCGCGCCAGGGGTCGATCCACACCATGCTCGTGGGCCCATTGAGCAGCCGGTCCGAGGACGCGCCAGGCGTCAGCACGTAATAGGCCATCTGCAGCATGATGTCGCCCACCGTGCGGGTGCTGGCGACCTCGGCACGCATGGCGACCAGCGAGCGTGTCAGGCCGCGGGCCAACAGCTTCTTGTAGGCATCGCTGCGTGCCCCGGCGCCCACGAACTCCCACCAGGTGATCTTCTCGTACTCGGCGAGGCGGCGCTCCTGGCAGCTGACGGCAATCCGCAACATGCATCCCAGGAAGTGCCGCAACTCGCCGGACTGGAAACCCAGCGACCCCCGGTTGCGAAGATCCTGCACACGCTGGCGCAACTCCGCCCAGCTTTGGGGAAAACGCACCGGAAACGTCGTTGGCGCCTTGTCCTTCTGCAGGATCTGCCCGGCCAGGCATTGCACGAGGTTGTCGCTGACCCGGGCGCCCGCATCCGAGCCCGGGAATGGAATGCGCGACATGGTGTCGGGAATATGCTTGTAGAAGCCGGGGAAAAAGCGAAACCCGTGTTCGCCGGGCAGATCGTCGCGTTTGCCGGTCCCGGTCCCGGGCACGCCGTAACTGCGGGCCTTGCCGCCCCAGATGGCCTGACGCTCGTAGATGTCCACCTCGAACCCACGCTCGATCAGCTCGTGCGCGGCGCAAAGCCCGCCCATGCCGCCACCAAAAACTGCAACCTGGTTCATGTCGACTCCTGCTTCTGTGTGAATGGGGGGACGCCTGGGGCAGGCACGGCGCGCGCATCCGCGTTGTCCATGCACAGCCGCCAGGCCTGCACTGGCTCGCTGACGTTCTTCAACTGCAGGGCCCCCAGCGCTTCCAGAGGGAACGCCTGGCCCAGGCGCAGCGCGGTGGCCTGGCTCAGCACGACGCTGCCCCCGGTGGCAAATGCGCCCAGCCGCGCCGCCACGTTGGTGACCGAACCGGTGGCCGTGAAGGTGAACCGGGCGTCGCCCACGCCTTGCAGCCGGGTTGCGCCCACCAGCGCCAGGCCCGAGTTGATGCCGATGTTGACCGCGATCGGCGGGAACTGCGCTGCCACCGTGGCATGCAGCTCCGTGGTGGCGCGCGTGATTTCCTGCGCGGCGCGAACCGCGTTGACCGCATGGGCCGCAATGTCGTCTTCCTGGAAGATCGTCATCAGGCCATCGCCTGCAGTTTCGTTGATGTCACCGTGGTGGGCCAGCACGATGTCCATGAAGCGCGAGAAATAGGTGCGTACAAGCCAGTCCAGGCGTTCACGGCTGAGCGACTCGGTCAGCCGGGTATAGCCTTCGATGTCCAGGAACAGGATGCTGACGTCGTGCTCGCGTTTTTCCAGTGCCGGGGCATCCGGGTTGGCATCGATCAGCCGCTGCACCGACTGCGGCACGAACTTGCCCAGATGGGCCTTGGACTTCTCCAGCAGCTCGACCCGGCGCATCGCAGCGCCCAGCGCGTCGTGGCTCTCCCGCGCCGCGCCGCGCAGGCGCGCGCGCTCGACGCCCACCGCCACTTCAGAGGCCATCAACGACAACAGGCGCATCCTCTCGTCAGTAAACGCGTTAGGCGCGAGATTGTTCTCGACATAGATCGCTCCCAGCAGCCGGTCCTTGACCGCAATTGGAAAACAGGCGATGGAGCGCGGTTTGCGCAGCAGGACATCCGGCACCTTGGAAAACTGGGGGTCGCTGGTGGCGTCGGCAATCACCAGGGGCGCACGTCTGCGCAACACTGTCCGCACCACCGGCACACACATGGCTACGGCATCCGACAGCGGGCTGTGTGCGATCAGCACATCATCCTGGTCGGCGGACGCAGTCGCTTCGATGAAAAGATCGTCCTCGCGCTGCAGCACCACCTGTCCGCTCTCGGCACCCGCGCCCTGGATCGCGATGCGCAACAGGCGCTCGAGCAGCTGGTCCAGCTCGGTCTCGTCTGCCAGGGCATGGGCAGCGGCCAGCGCCGCCTCCAGCCCGATGGCGGTCGGCGTGCGGCGCAAGACCGGCGGGGCGCTGGCAGGGGTGGCCATTGCCAACGCCTGCTCGGGCAGCAAGGCCGAAAACTCCTGGACAAGATGGCGGGCCTTGCCACTCGCCTGCCAGGCCCCGTAGGCGCTCAGAGCGTCGCGCAGATAACTCTGGGCCACGGTACGGCGGCCGGCCAGCAGCTGTGATCGCGCGGCCAGCTCCGCCGCGAGGGCCTGCATGTTGGGCTGGTTCGCGACGCGCGCAGACTCGATGGCCTTGTCGAATGCGCTCAGGGACGAGTCGGCGGCCAGGCTGCCGGACTGGGCCTCCAGCAGCAGATGCCAGCACATGAAGTTGGCCGGCGCGTGGCTTGCGTGGCGCATGAGCACCTTGCGGCAGTTTGCCAGCGCCTGCCGGTGCTGGCGTGTCAGCGCCATCGCGCTCTGCCGCGCCACACCGAGCGCAAGACCGAAATACAGGTGCAATTCGGCAGAGTGGATCTGGCTCAGCAAGGCCTCACGGTTCTGGTACCCCTCACTGCCGACCCGCAAGGCTGTGGCGATATCGCCAAACAATACGGCCAGCTGCAGTTTGCTGGCCTGGTAGTAGCCCAGTGTCGTCAGGTTCCCGCCCGCGCGCACCCGCTCGACCCAGGCGGCCTCGTCGAAGCCCGGACTGTCCAGCCGGTGCCCGCCTGCAGTCTGACCGCGCAGGGCCAGCGCACGCTGACGCATCAGGCTCTGGCTGTCGACGGTGAACGCGTCATTGGCCTGCAGGATGAAGACCTCGAAGTCGTTGCGCACTGCCATCACTTCGTCCAGCGGGGCGCCAAATGCGAGCATCTGGAAGATGGTGATGTTGTGGCAATAACCCGCGTATTGCGGGTCGCCCGCCTCGATCGCGACACGAAAGCCGTCGGCCACGATCCGCAGTGTGGTGTCGACCGCCTGCGTCCAGAAGTTGACGAAGCCTCCAAAAATCAGCTGCACCTTGGACCGGATGTCGGGTGTATCCAGCCGGTCGCTCAGTGCCACTGCCAGCCGACCGAAGGCGTGGCCGCCGGCGGCATCACCGAGCTTGGCGCCGATGACCATGCCATAGATCACGTAACCAAACGACGAACCCGTCGTGTTGCCGTGCGCGAGCGACAGGCGCACGATCTTCAAGGCGCTCAGGGTGAGCGCTTCCGGGTTGTTGAAGTAGGCCGCCGGGCCGATGCGCAGCAACAGGCCGATTGCGGCGGTGCGTACCGGGTCGGTCATCGGGGGCAAATCCAGCAGGTCTTCGGCGCGGCGACCTCGCAAGGCGAGCTTGACCCGCGCCAGCTCCAGGAGAACACTGGCCATGCCGGGTCTGGCAGGCATCGCAATGCCGAAATCACGCACGGCCGCGATGCCCAGGCGCACCGCCTCGACACTGCGGCCCTGGCTGGTATCC
Source organism: Burkholderiaceae bacterium (assembly GCA_044348035.1). Classification (GTDB taxonomy): domain Bacteria; phylum Pseudomonadota; class Gammaproteobacteria; order Burkholderiales; family Burkholderiaceae_C; genus CAISIP01. The sequence continues at coordinate 8,079 of JBIKTP010000004.1, read as the reverse complement.
ACCAGGATCTTGGTGTTGTAGATGTGCGCTTTTTCAAGCAGTCCGGGCGCCTCGCGCACCAGCCGGTCGAACAAGCGGTCGGCCTCGGAAAAGCGGCTGCTGAGGTAGGCGCACTCGAACAGCTCCGACCGGATCGCAAAACCATGGGCCTTTTCAGCGGCCGTGCCATCGACCGCCAACAGCGCAGCCTGGAGCACCGTACGGGCATCTTCATAGGCCATGGAGGCACGCGCCTTGCGGCCGGCGCGCAGGCTCAGCTGCAACACCTCGGCGCGCTCGGCCGGGTCGGTGATGCCGGGCAGCCCTTCCATCAGGTTGGTGACGACCTCGAACAGCGACTCGTCAAGCTCCGCCTCCGAGAACAGGCGGCGCATCGCCTGGCCGATGGTTCGGCGCAGCGACATGCGCTCGGTGTCGTCGATCAGGGCATAGGCCGCCTGCTGCACCCGGTCGTGGACGAAGCGGTAGCGCCCGGGCGCGACAGTCTCCACCAGCGCATTGTCGACTGCCGCATTCAAGGCACCCGCGACCCGCTGCGGTGCCGTGCCCAACACCGCGGCGACGATCGTTTGGGCGAACACGGCTCCGATGCAGGACGCCACCCGCAGCACAGCCAGGGTGTCGGGCGCCAGCCGTGCCATGCGCTGGGCTACCAATTCGGCCACGTCCTGGCTGTACCCGCGACCTCGGATCTGTTCCAGGTCCCAGTGCCAGGAACAGCGCTCGGAGTCGAAGGTCAGCAACGCATCATCCTGCAGGGCGCGCAGGAACTGGTACACGAAGAAAGGGTTGCCGCCGGTCTTGGCAAACGCCATGGCACCCAGGGAGACACATTGCGCCGGCGGCAGACGCAAGGTGTCTGCCACGATGGCGGTCGTGTCCGCCAGCGTCAGCGGGCCGATCGCCAGCTCGGTGGCCTGGACACCCGCCGTGCGCATTTCTTCCAGCGCCGATGTCAACAGCAGGGCACTGCCGGCTTCGCTGTCGCGGTAGGCCCCCAGCAAGAGCAGGTGATGCAGCGTGCTGTCGGCGGCCAGGGTCGTCAGCAGCGACAGCGATGCGGCATCGGCCCACTGCAGGTCGTCGAGCAGGATCACCAGGGGATGCGCGGCGGTGGCAAACAGGCGGACAAAATCCCGGAACACGGTGTTGAAGCGGTTGCGGGACTCCACCGGCCCCAGCACCGCCACGGGTTGCAGCGGCCCCGTCAGCAACTCGACATCTGCAATCACGTCGATCACCACGCGCGCGTTGCCGCCCAGCGCCGCGTCCAGCTGCGCGCGCCAGTGCGCCACGACCTGCTCGCCGGAGCCCGCCAGGTTGTGCACCAGCGCCGAGAAGGCCTGAACCAGTGCGGAGTACGGCATGTTGCGCTTGTACTGCTCGAACTTGCCCGCGATGAAGAACCCGTTCTCGCGTTCCACCTCGCTGCGCAAACCGGCAGCCAGTGCCGACTTGCCGATCCCCGGGGCGCCGTGCAGCAGCAGGGGATCGCAGTGGCCCCAGCGGCAACGGTCAAATGCATCGATCAGGCTTTGTGCTTCATGCTCCCTGCCATACAGGCGGCTCGGCACATTGAACACTGCCGCCTGGTCTGCTTCACCCAGCACCACCGCATCCAGCGGCCGACCGGCGACCCAGGCCTCATGCAGGGCCCGCAGGTCAACCAGCAGCCCGTGGGCCGTCTGGTAGCGCTCGGCCGGGGCCTTGGCCAGCAACCGGTTCAGCACGGTGGCAATCGCAGCCGGCGTCTCCGGACGGGCGGTGCGCGGATCTGCTGGCTTGCGTGCCGCATGGGCATGTGCGAGGTCGATCGGGTCGTCGGCCACAAACGGCGGTTGGCCGGTCAGCATCTGATGCAGCAGGATGCCGACGGCGTACAGGTCCGTGCGGGCATCGCCGGGCCTGCCGTCGCTCTCCCAGGATTCTGGCGCGCGGTAACGCAGGTCGGCGCCAGCGCCGGCCAGAACCACGTGGTCGCTGGCCAGGTCCACCCAGACCGCCGCCGCACACAAGCTGCCGTGGACCTGGCGTTCACTGTGCAGGGCGTTGAGCGCGGCGACCAGGCGATAGGCAAGCGCCAGGGTCTTGCCAATCTCCAGGGCGCCCTGACCCAACACGCCGGCCAGCAGCAGCTTTCCGTCATCCTCGAGCACGAGCGCCTCCGAGGATCCAAATGGCTCCACACCCAGCAAAACCTCCTTGCCCGGGTGACGCGCGCCGCGCAGCCGTGCCAGGTCCGCCTGCCACGCCAGGCGCTGGGCATCGTCCGGCCGCGGATGGCGCTGCAAGCGTACCCGCACAGCGGCGCCATCCTCCAGGCGGGTGCCGCGCAGGGTGAGGGTCTCCCCGTCTTCCCAGACGGTGGTCGGCAGGTGGTAGCCGGCGAAGCTCAGCATCCGCGTCTGGCTGACAGGATTCCGTAGCCCCAGACGCCGCGCCGCAAGGCCAGATACTGCAGCACCGAGGCGCGGACATTGCCGTGCTGGGTGGCAGAACGGATCCGCAACAGGCGCAACACGATCGCGATCGGGTACAACACGGCAGAGCGAAAAAACAGGCGCCGCAGCGAAGGCTGCACGAACTCGGTGGCATTGCGCACCCCGGTGTCGGAAAAACCTGCCGATGTGGCCATGGCGTCGTGTTCCGAAAAGGTGCACAGGTCCGGCATCTTCCACCCATCGAGCCACCCCCGTACGATGCGCTGGTTCCACGCAGACAGGTCCCGTGTGGTGCGCATGTACTCCGCGATCACCAGGCGTCCCCCCGGCCGCAACACCCGGTGGAACTCTCGGTAGACGGCCTGTTTGTCGGGGCCGTGGCACAGGCTTTCCTGGGCCCACACCACGTCGAAACTGGCATCCGGGTAGGGAATGCGCGAGAAATCAGCCACCTCGAAGGTGGCGCGGTCGCTGACGCCCCGGCGTTCGGCAATGGCACGGGCGCGCGCCACCTGGTCGGGTACCAGCGTGATGCCCACCACCGTGGCTTGGCGATGCTGTGCCAGCCAGCAGCTGCTACCGCCGACGCCGCAACCCGCATCCAGCACGCGCTCGCCCGGCTGCACGGCCGCGATGTCGGCCAGCACCTCGTTGTTGCGCACCAAAGCCTGGCGGTGCGGCATGCCGGGCTTGTCGTGGTAGCCGAAATGAAAGGCGTAATTGGACCTGCTGAGCCAGATGATGCGGTAATCGGCCCATGTCTGGTCGTAATAACGGACCACGTCGTCGCTCATCGGAATTGCCTCGGGCGGGAGAGGGCTCAAGCCCTTCTGACTGGGATTGCCTCACACCTTCTCCCACGCATTGTGTACCGGCAGGGCACGGCGTGGGCTTTTCATTAAAGACTGATTGACGGCGCGCAGTCAAGCGGGTCGACATGGAACCCCAGTCAGGCATCCGGTTCGAGGACCGGTGCCGGCTCTGAAACGCAGGGGGCGACGCGCAAGGGCGGCACGCCGGGACCGCAGTGCGCCTGGCCGCCTTTCAGGACCGCGGCTTGCCGTTCTCCGGGTCGTACAGCGCGCGGTAGCCCACCGCCGCCACCTCGACCGGGTAGACATCCCCGAAGTACTGGATCTGCAGCGCGCGCCCCACTTCGCAGAATGCCTGCGGCAGGTAGGCCAGCGCGATGTTCTTGCCCAGGGTCGGCCCGAACGCGATGCTGGTGGTATACGAACGGCGGCCCAGCGCGTCGATCAATGTGGCGCCGGTGGCAGGGTCCAGCACCGGGCAGGTGCCCACGGGGTACCGTGCCACCCCGTTGCTGTCGAGGTTGCGGGTCATGACCAGCGTGCACAGCATGGCCGGCTGGTGCGCGCGCTCCCGGAACTTCAGGTGCGCTTGCTTGCCATGGAAATCGGCCGCCTTCACCTTGGGGCGGGCCAGGTCGCATTCGAACAGGTTGTACTCGGTCAGCAGGTCGGCGTTCTGCAGGCGCAGGCTCTTTTCCATGCGCCGGCTGTTGGCATAGGTTTCCACGCCCACGGGGGTCACCCCCAGCGCATGCAGCGCGTCCCACAGGGCCAGGCCGTCGTCATACTTGAAGTGCAGCTCCCAGCCCTGCTCGCCCACATACGAGATGCGGAAGGCCAGCACCGGCACGCCCTGGATCTTCAGCTCGCGCAGCGCGGCAAAGGGGAAGTTCTCATGCGTCCAGGCCTCGGGCTCGTCGGCAATCTTCTGGATCGTGGCGCGGGCGTTCGGCCCCCACACGCCCAGGCAGCCGTACTGCGTGGTGGTGTCGGTCACGGTGACATTCGCACCGCGGTCCTGGGCCATGCGGCGCACCCAGGTCAGGTCGCGGTGGCCGGCATCCGCCCCGTCGATGACGCGGTAGTGGTCCTGGCCCAGCCGCAGCACGGTCAGGTCGGCGCGCACTCCGCCTTTTGCGTCCAGGAAGTGGGTGTAGATGCCCTTGCCCACCGGCGTATCACCGCCCACCTTGGCCACGCAGATGTACTCCAGCAGGTCGGCGGCGTCGGTGCCGACCACATCGAACTCGGCAAAGTGCGAGATGTTGATCATGCCGACGTCTTCCGACATCTTCAGGTGCTCGGCATTCGACACGCGCCAGAAATGGCGGTTGTCCCATTCATGGCCGCGCACCGGCACCCGGTCGCCGTACACGGCCAGCAGGTGTTCGTTGCTGGCATACCCATGGGCGCGTTCCCAGCCGGAAAGCTCCATGAAGTAGGCCCCCAGCGCCTTCTCGCGCTCGTGGAACGGGCTCTTGTAGATGCCGCGTGCGGAACCGTAGGGCTCGCGGGTGTGCACCGGCGGGTTGTAGATCTTGAAGGCGCCTTCGTAGCAGCGGTCGTGGATGTACTGCTCGTTCTGCTGGAACGGGTAGGTGCGCGCCACGTCGATGCGGGCATGGTCGATATGGGTGAAGCCATCGGTCATCCAGTCGGCGACCAGCTTGCCCACGCCGGGTGCATCCTTCACCCACACGGCTTCCGCGTACCACAGGCCGCGCACCTTGGCCGACTCGCCGATCGAGGGGTTGCCGTCGGTGGTGACCTGCAGCAGGCCGTTGAAGGAATACTTCTCGTCATAACCCAGCTCGGCCAGGATGGGCGTGAGCTCGATGGCGCGCTCCAGCGGCGCCATGATCTGGTCCAGCTCCAGGTCGCGCTGGGACGGCGACAGGCGGGCCTGCTCCTTCTCGAGCAGGTCGCGCGGGTGGCACATGCGCGGGTTCTTTTCCTCGTAGTAGCCCCATTCGATCTGGCCGCCCTCGGGCGTCTTCGGGTCCCCGGTGTCGCGCAGGTAGGCCGAGTTGCCCTGGTCGCGCAGCAGCGGGTAACCGATGTCCTTGCCGGTGCCGGCAAACTCCAGGTAGGGCTTGAAGAAGGTGAGCGGGTGGTCCACCGGCATGATGGGCAGGTCTTCCCCGGCCATGCCGGCAATCAGCCGCCCCCACAGGCCGGCACACACCACCACGTACTCGGCGGCGATGAAGCCCTTGGTGGTTTCCACACCCTGGATGCGGCCGTTCTCGATGCGCAGCCCGGTGCATGCGGTGTTGGCAAACGACAGCATCTTGCCGGAGGCCACGGCCGCGTCCACCAGCTCGCCCACCACCATCTGCGAGCGCGGCTTGACCAGGCCCGCGTCCGGGTCCCACAGCGCGCCCTGGATCTTGCTCTCGTCGAGCAGCGGAAACCGGGCCTTGGCCTCGGCGGCGGTGATCATCTGCACCCGGTTGCCGAAGGCCTTGCCCGAGGCCACGCGCCGGTGCAGTTCCTGCATGCGCTCGTCGTCGCCGACGCGCGCCACCTCCAGCCCGCCGATGCGCTCGTAGCGGCCTAGTCTTTCGTAGAAGTCGATGCTGTATTTCGTGGTGAAGATCGTCAGCGGGTCGTGCATCGTGTTGAAGCAGAAGTCGGACGCGTGCGCGGTGGAGCCCACGTCGGTAGGGATGGCCGACTTGTCGATACCCACGATGTCGCTCCACCCGCGTTCGATCAGGTGGTGCACCACCGAGGCACCCACGATGCCGCCCTGGCCAATGATGACAACCTTGGCTTTTTCAGGGAATTTGGCCATTTGCGCTTGCTCCTAGGGAAATTGGAAAACACACACCCCTGCCGATCACCGGCAACCGCGCAAAGTGTATTCAGGCCATGGGGGGCGAAAGCTCCAATTGCGACTGCGGTTTTCGCAATTACGTCGACGCAGGCACAGCGCAAATCCTGCAGCCCTGCCATACTGTTTCAATGTTCTTCGGCCAGACCCTCCTCTCGGACCGCCGCAGGCTGCTCCAAAGCCTGCTGGCGGGGGTGGGCGCGTCGGTCTTGCCCCTGCCGGGGCAGGCCGCTGCGCCGGCCCCGCAAGGGGCCCGGCTCAGCGCCGACTTCGACCCGGTGGCAGCCGTCTGGCTCGGCTGGGACGCGGGCCATGAAGCCCTGACGCTGGCACTGGCGAATGCGCTGTGGCGGCATGTGCCGATCCGCATGCTGGTCCGGGACCGCGAAACCGAGTTCCGTGCCCGTGCACTGCTGAGCCAGAGCGGCCTTGCGGCTGAAAACCTGTCGTTCGTCCGCGACAGCCAGGCGCTGTTCTTCACGCGGGATGTGGCGGTGTTCGGCATGGACGCCGGTGGCCGGCGTTTCCTGGCCGACTTCCGCTGGACCCACTATGGCTGGTCGGAATGGTGCCGCCGCACCCATGGCGCATCGCGCACCCAGCCCGAGTTTTGCCGGCGTCCCGACGACCCGCAAGCGGACGAGCTGGACCGCCGCCTCGCCGATGCGCTCGGACTGCCCAGCTTCCAGTCGGGCCTGGCGATGGAAGGCGGCGGGATCGAGGTCAACGGGCGCGGCCTCCTGATTGCCAACGAAGCTCTGTGGCACGCGCGCAATCCGGAGCTCGGCCGGGAAGCCCTGCAGCGCGCCATGCTGCGACTGCCCGGCATCCGCAAGGTCCTCTGGCTGCCGTACGGGCTGGCGCATGACCCGCTGCACCGCGCCACCATCACCGGCAACCATGTGGGATGGGGTACGGGCGGACACACCGACGAGTTCGTGCGCTTCGCCGATGCGCGTACCGTGCTGCTGGCATGGCCCGACCCGGCAGAGCTGCGCACCGACCCGGTCGCCAGGCTGAACCTGAAGCGCATGCAGGCCAACTACGCGGTGCTGGCGGCCAGCTCCACGGTCGAGGGCGAACGCCTGCGCGTGGTCAGGGTGCCGCTTCCCCGCACGGTCCAGCGCACGGTCACCCTGTCGGCCGGCGCAGATACCGCCTATTCGGAGCAATGGACGGCACAGTCCTTTCCTGCGCGCGAACGCCGCCGCGAAGGCCAGAAGGTCCAGCAGGTCGCCACCACCAGCTATCTGAACCATGTCGTGGCCAACGGACTGGTCCTGCTGCCGGACTACCTGCCCCATGGCACACCACCGCAGCGGCAGGAGCAGGTCCGCGACATCTACCAGGCCGCCTTCCCGGGCCGCGAGATCCGCTTTCTGGACGCGATCAGCCTGAACTGGGTCGGTGGCGGGCTGCACTGCGCCACCTTGTCCGAGCCGGCCGGCGCAGCCTGAGGCGGTGCGCTCCTGCGCTTGCCCGCGCAATCCGGTGTCCGGAACTGACGTGTTGCGACCAGGTTCTGCGTCTACGATCCGGCATCTGACCCTCCCTGCCCACCGATGTCCACCCGCCTGCCTGCGGCGTTCCAGCGCCTGTCCTGGTCGAACCTGCTGGCCCAGCTCGCCGAACAGCTGAGCCTGGCGGCCGCGCCCATCGTCGCGGTACTGGCGCTGCAGGCCGGCCCGGGCGAGATCGGTCTGCTGGCCGGCGTGCAGTCGCTGCCCTTCCTGCTGCTGGCGATTCCGCTGGGCCTGCTGGCCGACCGGATCTCCCGGCGCACCCTGATGCTGTGGTCGGAAGTCCTGCGCGTGGGCACGCTGCTCGTGCTGGTGGGCCTGCTGCTCGCCGAGCAGTTGTCGCTGGCACTGCTGGCGGTGACCGGCTTTCTCGCGGCGGTGGGAACCGTTGCCTTCAGTGTCGCGGCGCCCGCACTGGTGCCGGCGCTGGTCCCCGGGCCGGGCCTGGCCCGCGCGAATGGCCGGCTGGA
>JBIKTP010000138.1:0-6350 GCA_044348035.1 Burkholderiaceae bacterium | reverse complement strand
TGACGACTGAAGACAAACACAACCATGTCAGCCGCCGCAGTGCGCTGGGCACGATCGGAGCGCTCGGCGCGATGGCCGTGGCCGCACCTGCTGCCAGGGCGCAACAAGGGGATGCCAACTGGCAGCGGATCGTGGCAGCAGCCAAGAAGGAAGGCAGCCTGGTGATCTACCACCAGGCCGTGCCGCAGGTGCTGGACCGGGTCACCAAGGACTTCATGGCCCAGTACCCGGAGATCAAGGTCGAGTACCGCCGGCTGCTGACGCCGGTGACCCACATGCAGGCGATCGAGTCCGAGAAGGCCGGCAAGCTCGACGGCGCCGACATCACCCAGTACGCCAATGCGATCTGGTACCGCGACCGGGCCCAAGAGAACTTCTTCATGAAGCCGGTCGGACCGGCCACCGCCGACTACCCGAAGGACAGCCTGTTGTACGGCCAGGTTGCCATCGCCGCCGTCATGCCCTTCGTCATGGCCTACAACACCAACCTGGTCAAGACGCCGATCACCAGCATGCGCGACCTGCTGAAGCCGGAGTTCCGGGGCAAGGTCGGCAGTTCCGACATCGTGGCAGAGACGGTGTATGCGTTCTACGAGTGGATCGAAAAGACCCAGGGCGCCGATTTCCTGCCGCAGTTCGCGGCGCAGAAACCCAAGCTCACGGTGGGCGTGCTGCCGCTGTTCCAGAGCATCGCCGCCGGCGAAATTGCCGCCGGGCTATATGGTATCCACGCAGTTGCCAATTCCCTGATCGCCCAGGGTGCACCCATGAAGGTGATCCAGCCGAACCCCGCCTTCGCCAGCGTGGACGTGGTCGCGGCACTGGCGCATTCCAGGCGCCCGAATGCCGCTCTGGTCTTCCTGGACTACATGATGTCCCGGCGCGGCCAGGGCGCATGGAACGGCACCGGCGAAACTGCCAGCGTGATCCCCGGCATCCCCGGCTCCCTCGACGCCAAGACCATGCAGCCGTGGGACGTGTTCCGCTACACGGCGGAGTTCCAGCGCGACTACAAGGTCAAGTTCGACAAGATGTTCAAGGCCTGATGGCAGTCCGGGCCGCTTGCACTCGGTTGCAGGCGGTTCGCGGTTGTTTCAGGCGGCTTCCTGGGCGGGACCAGGCCGGTGGGTACTGCCAGCGCAGCAGCGCGCGAAGCAAGTCGCGCCGACCAAGTTCGCTGCCGGAGAGGCTGGGGCAGCCGTTTGCGCGAAGTAAAGGGGGAGCCCGGAGCCGCAGGCGCAGGGCGGAGGACATTCGCGCAAACGGCTGCCCCAGCCTCTCAGGCGTACAAGCAACCGCGTGCGAGCACCGGGCGAACCGGCACCCGGTCGAACGGCCGATCAGCGGGCGTCCGCGAGGATGAAGTCCGACCCGCGCTCGCCGATCATGATTGCCGGCGCCGCAGTGTCCGCCGACAGCAGCGTAGGCATGATGGAGTTGTCCACCACCCGCAGCTTGCCAACCCCCCGCACCCGCAACGCAGGATCGAGGACCGCCAGCGCATCGGTGCCCATGCGGCAGGTGCCCGCGATGTGGTGGGCGGTGCCGCGCACCTCGCCGGTGTAGTTCTTCAGCTCCTCATCGGTCGAGACGTCCGGGTAGGCATCCAGTTCGTCGCCGATGTAGCCTTGCAGGGCCGGCCGGTGCATCAGCTCACGCACCTTGGCCATGCCGGCAGCCACCGTCTGGCGGTCGAGTTCGGTGGCCATGAAGTTGAACCGGATCTTCGCGTCCTTGACCAGGTCGGGGCCACCCAGCTCCACCGACCCACGGCTCTCGGGCCGCAGTTGGCAGACCGTGGCCATGACCGCAGAGAAAGGCAGCAGGGCCGGCTTGACGCGCTCGGTTCCGAACAGGAAGAAGTGGATGTGGATGTCGGGCCGCTCGGGCGACAGCGCGGTACGGCACAACGCACCGCCGTACACCGGGCCCAGCGCCATGAACCCCCGGCGCCGCAATGCGTACTGCAGCACCAGCTGCATGCGGCCCCAGCGCGAGGCCATCTGGTCATTGAAGGTGACCGGCTGCTTGCAGCGGTAGCTGATCCAGGGGTTGAAGTGGTTCTGCAGGTTCTGGCCCACGTCGGGCGCATCATGCACCACCGACACGCCCTGCGACTGCAGCAGTCCGCCCGGGCCCACCCCGGACGCCTGGAGCAGCAGTGGCGACGCAAAGGCGCCGGCCGCCAGGATCACCTCGCGCCGCGCGGTCATCGTCAGGCGCTGGCCGTTCACGACCACCGAGACGCCACTGGCGCCCTTGCCCTCGAACAGGACCCGCTCCACCCGCGCGCCGGTCATGACGGTCAGGTTGGCGCGGTGCTTGACCGGGTGGATAAAGGCCATCGCGGCGGAGCACCGACGGCCGTTGCGGGTCATCGTCTGGTAGTACCCAGCGCCTTCCTGCGTCGCGCCATTGAAGTCGGGGTTGCGCGGAATGCCGGTCTGTTCAGCCGCAGCAATGAAGGCATCGACCACCTGGTGCGGCTCTGCCGGATCGGACACCGCCAGCGGCCCGCCCACGGAATGGTAGGGGCCTGCGGCACGCGAACGCTGGTCTTCCGAGCGCAGGTAGCACTTCAGCACGGTGCCGTAGTCCCACCCCGTGCATCCCAGTTGCACCCAGTGGTCGAAATCCTCGCGCTGTCCACGCAGATAGATCATGCCGTTGACCGCGCTGGAGCCGCCGATCACCTTGCCCTGGTAGAAGGGGCCCGCACGGTTATTGAGCTGCGGCTCGGGCTGTACCTGGTAGATCCAGTTGAACTCCGGCTTGCCGAACACCCGCGCGTAACCGATCGGGATATGCAGCCAGCGGTTCGTGTCCTCGCCGCCGGCCTCCAGCAGCAGCACACGGTGCTGCGGGTTGGCGGACAGACGGTTGGCCACCACACACCCGGCGGTACCACCGCCGACGATGATGTAATCGAATGCGGAAGTCGCGCTGTCGGAGGGGGTCATGGCCGTCAGTCGCTCACGAGCTTGCCATTCGCATACAGCAAGGCGTCCTTGCCGCCGAACGACACCGTGACGGCATCCCCCGAATTGAACCGGACCCGGCCAATGGGGCTGGTCACGAACAGCGAGACGCCGCCCACCTCCACGACATAGTCGACTTCACCGCCAGAATACAGCACATCCACCACATGCCCACCACTGACGGACATGTGCCCGGAATCTGCCACGGCGCCACCGGCCGCGGTCAGGTGCAGGGCTTGCGGCCGCAGGAACAGTTGCAGGGGGCCCTTGTGCTTCTCGAGGGCCAGCAGGTTGCCTTCGAGGCGACCGGCGTCCGAGGACCAGCCGGTGTCGCGCTTGAGCGCCAGCGTGTTGCGGATGCCCAGGAACCGGGCCACATATTCGGTGGCGGGCCGTTCGTAGACATTGCTGGCGGTGTCGAGCTGTTCGATGCGCCCAGCATTCATCACCGCCACCCGGGTGCCGAGGTTGAAGGCCTCGATCTGGTCGTGCGTGACGTAGATGCCGGTGAAACCCAGCTCGCGGTGGATCGCGCGAAGGTGTGCCCGCAGTTCCACGCGCAACAGCGCGTCGAGGTTCGACAGGGGCTCGTCCAGCAGCATGATCTTGGGACGGGGCGCCAGGGCGCGTGCCAGTGCGATGCGCTGCTGCTGGCCACCGCTCAGCATGGCGGGATAACGATCCGTCAAGTGGCCGCACTGCACCACATCGAGGACCTCGCGGGCCCGCGCCGCACGCTCGGAAGCACCCGCGTTGCGCGCGCGCAGCGGGTACTCCACATTGCGCTGCACGGTCATGTGCGGCCACAGCGAATAGTTCTGGAACACCATGCCGATATCGCGCAGGTGGGTGGGCTGGTTCAGGCCGCTGGCGGAATCGAACACCGTCTTGCCTTCCAGGACGATGCGCCCTCCCTGGGCGTCTTCCAGACCGGCCACGCAGCGCAACAGAGTGGTCTTGCCGCAGCCGCTGGGGCCCAGAAGCACCAGCATCTCGCCCGCCTCGACCTCGACATCGACCTGGTTGACGGCAACTACCTGCTCGCGCCCCGGGTACCGCTTGACCAGCCGTTCTACTTTGAGTTCCTGCACGTATCAGCCCTTTTGTTGTGTCGGATCGGCGCCGCCCAGCAGTGCTGCGATGCAGACACCGATGACCGTCACCACGACCATGATCAGCGCCAGCACGGCCACCTGGGAATAGACGCCGCCTGCCCACACGTCGTACATCACGCTGCCAATGACCTGGGTCCTGGCGGAGCGCACCATCAGCGAAGCACTGAATTCATGGAACAGCAGCACGAAGGTCAGCGCTGCGGTCGCCGCAATGCCCTTTCGGCACATCGGCAGCAGCACCTGCAGCAGCGAGCGCAAGGGCCCGGCGCCGGAAGCCTTCGAAGCCTCGAGAAACTCCTGGCCGGTTGCGACCAGCGTGGTGAACTGCAGCCGGGTCGAGTGGCCGATCATCAGGGTCACATAGGTCACAACCAGCACTGCATTGGTACCGTACAACTGGAATGGCGGCTGCGAGTAGACGAACAGCAGACCGAAACCCATCAGCGATGCCGGCACGGCGATCGGCAGGGTGGCGAACAGGTCGATGGCCATGCGCACCGGCTTGGCGATGCGGGTCGACTGCAGCAGCGCGAACGCCATGAAGAAGCCCACCGGGATCAGGATCGCGATGCCGATCACCGAAGTCTGGACGCTGGTCCAGATGGCATCGACAAGACCCCGGTTGTTGAGCACCGAGACCCAGTGCCGCAGGGTGAGCTCGGGCACGATCAGCGAGCCGGTCCAGAACGGCGACACGGACACGTAGATCAGCGCCATCAGGGGCAGCACCGTGGTCACGAGCAGGTAAAACCCGATGACAGCTGCCGCCCACCAGCGCGTCACGCGCACGTTGTACTTCGAGCGGGCGGACACCACCACGAAGCGGCGTTGCTCACCCAGCGCGAACTTCTGCAGCAACACCACCCCGATGCCGAGCACGAGGATCGGAAAACCCAGCGCTGCGCCGAGACCGAAGTCCACCGGGAAGCGCTCGGTCAGGTAGAACATCTCGGTGGTCAGCACGTCGATCTTGGCAGTGCGCCCCAACAACAGTGGCGCTGTGAACTGGCCCAGCCCCAGCAGGAACACCACGCCGGTGGCAAAGATGATCGACGGGCGCAGCAAGGGCAGCGTGATCGTGAAGAACCGCATGGCTGGCGTCGCGCCGCAGGCGGCCGCAGCCGCCTCGAGTTCCTGGCCCATGTTCTTCAGGCCGGTGAACACGAAGACATACACGAACGAGCTCAGCAACATGCCCGTGATGATGATGATGCTCGTCACCGAATAGATGTTGAACGGCCCTTCCTCCAGCCTGTCCAGGCCCGGGAGGGTGCGCAGAAGCATGTTGAGGTAGCCGACCTTCGGCGACAGCAGGAAGATCCAGCCGGTAACGGCAGCCACCGCAGGCACCACCAGCGGCAGCAGGGGCGCCAGTTCTCCGACACGCCGAACCCGCTCGGGCAGCATGGAGGCGCACCAGGCCAGCAGGGTCCCCATGACGACCGCCAGCACGCTGGAGAGGATCGCCAGCACGATCGTGGTCTGCATGGTGGTGCCGATGCGCGGCAGTTCAGTCATGCGGGTGAAGGCAGACCCGCCATCGAGAAAGGCCCGCCACTGCAGTTGCAGGACGGGCAGGAGCACCAGATAACCGACTGCAATCGCCAGCAGCACCCAGGCGAACTGCGGCACGCCCTGGCGGCGCACGAGCCCGCCCGGGCCCCACCAGGCGCGACCCTGTGTTTGTGACGCCATCATGGGGCCACAGGCAGCCAGCGCCGCGAAACTGAACGGTTATCCGGAGTGGTCATTGCAACCTCAGCGTGCGCCGAACAGCGAATTCCAGCGGGCCTCGAAGGCCTTCACGCCTTCGGGGGTGACCTTGTCCCAGTCGATCAGCGTCAGGTTGATCTTGGAGACATCCAGTGCGCCAGGCACATTGGGCACCGGGCTGGCTGCCTCGCCTTTGCCGACGACGGCCTGCTGCCCCAGGACAGACATCATGAAGTCCTGGGCCACCAGGGCGGCGTTCGGGTTCTTGGCCCATCCGAGGATGGCAGAGCCATAGGCGAATCCGTAGGCCTGTGCTGGAATCACGGTCTTCATCGGGGCATTCTGGGCATGCAGGGCGTTGTCCACAGGGATCACCGAAAACACGCCCGCAGAGATCTCGCCAGAGGCCGTCGAATTTGCCGACGCCACGGTGCTGGGGTACATCTTCACCTTCTGGGCCGCGAGCTTTTCCATGTAGCCAGGGTTGGACTCGTCCAGCCACTTGTAGAACAGGGTGACGACCTCGGCGACCAGCGACACACCG
>JBIKTP010000137.1:0-6361 GCA_044348035.1 Burkholderiaceae bacterium | reverse complement strand
CGGCGAGCACCGCAGGTCCGTCGGCGCGTTCAGCGCCCGACCGCGCCGCTGAGCGCCCCCACCGGGCACCGCCTGCCGCGACGCGCGCCAACGCCAAGGTAGTCCTGCAAGAGGAGCAGCAGCACATGAGGTAAATTGCACCCCACCATGTCCACAGCCAACTCCCCAAAGCCGGTCAGACCCCTGCGCGGCATCCGCATCCTCAGCCTCGCGTTGAATGTGCCCGGCCCGATGGCCCTGGTGCGGCTCGCAGCCATGGGCGCGCGCTGCACCAAGGTCGAGCCGCCGTCCGGCGACCCGATGCGCCACTACAACCCGGACGCCTACGCCGACATTCACAAAGGCATTGCGGTGCTGCCCCTGGACCTGCGCACCGAGGCCGGCCAGAAGGCCCTGGACAAGCACCTGGCCCGCACGGACGTGCTGCTGACATCCTTTCGCCCCTCCGGTCTGGCCAAGCTCGGCCTGGCCTGGAAAGCATTGCACAAACGCCACCCGTCGCTTTCGCAGGTGGCCATCGTGGGCGCGCATGCCGCCCGCGCCGAAGAACCCGGGCATGACCTTACCTACATGGCCGAGAACGACCTCGTGACAGGCCTGGACCTGCCGCCGACCCTGTACGCCGACATGGGCGGCTCGCTGATGGCCTCCGAGGCCGTGTTGCAGGCGGTGCTGCACAAGCAGCGCAGCGGCAGGGGCGTGTACCTCGAAGTGGCACTGGCCAGCGCATCGGCCTACCTCGGCCTGCCACGCCAGTGGGGCATGACCCTGCCGACGGGCGCTGTCGGTGGGGCCCATGCAGGGTACCGCATGTACCCCTGCAAGGACGGGCGCGTGGCCGTCGCCGCGCTGGAACCCCATTTTGCAGCCGCACTGTGTGAACTCGCCGGTGTGGCCGGCGGCAAACGCGCCGACATGCTGGCACCCGATACCCATGCCGCCGTGGCCCGGTGTTTCGCCAGCCGAACCTGCGCCGAGCTTGACGCCCTGGGCCAGGCCCGGGATATTCCGATCCACTCCCTGAAAGACAACTGAACCATGGCCGACTGGTACTCCATCTCCAACGCCTCCGCGATCCCCACACCCGCCCTGCTGCTCTACCCGGACCGCATCCAGGCCAACCTGCAGCGCATGATCCGCATGGCCGGCAACGCCGAGCGCCTGCGCCCGCATGTCAAGACCCACAAGCTGCCGCAGATCATCCAGATGAAGCTGGCCGCCGGCATCCACAAGTTCAAGGCCTCCACCATCGCCGAAGTCGAGATGACGCTCGCCGCCGGCGGGCGCGACGTGCTGCTGGCCTACCAGCCGGTCGGGCCCAATGTGCGCCGGCTGGCCACGCTGATGCGCCGCTTCCCCGACGCGAAGTTGTCCACGCTGGTCGACGATGCTGCCAATCTGGCCACCATCAGCCGCACGGCCTCCGCCGAGAACATCGTGCTGCCGCTGTATGTCGACATCAACGTCGGCATGAACCGCACCGGCATCCTGCCGGGCCCGGCGGCGCTGCAGCTCTACCGCGACCTGTGCAAGGCGCCGGGTGTGCGGGCCGCCGGCCTGCACGGCTACGACGGGCATCTGCGCGCCGCCGACCCCAAGGACCTCGAAGTTGCTGCCGACCAGGCCTTCGCACCTGTCTGGGCCATGCGCGAGCAGCTGCTCGGCGAAGGGCTGCCGGTGCCCAACATGGTGGTCAGCGGCACGCCCACGTTCGCGCTGATGGCGCAAAAGGGCGGCGTCGAGGTCGGTGCAGGCACCACGGTGTTGTGGGATTTCGGCCAGGAGGGCGTCTGCCCCGACCACCACTTCGACAACGCTGCGTTGCTGATGGCCCGGGTGCTCAGCAAGCCGGCGCCCGGCCTGCTGTGTTTCGACCTCGGCCACAAGGCGGTGGGCTCCGAGATGCCACATCCCCGGGTGCGCCTGATCGGGCTGGAGGATGCCGAGGCCACCACCCACAGCGAAGAGCATCTGGTGGTGAAGACGGCACGCGCCGACCAGTACCAGGTTGGCGATGTGGTGTATGGCATTCCACGCCATATCTGCCCGACCGTGGCCCTGCACAGTGCGGTGTGGGCGGTGCGCGACGGCGCAGCGGCAGAATCCTGGCCGGTGGTGGCGCGGGCGCGCGTGATCACGGTCTGAGGCATTGGCAGCTGCCAGGGCACCCGGGCATCCTGCATCCTGTTGACTGCGGCAAGAAACCGTGTCGGTCCCAGCCTCACCCGCCACCATCGAACGGCAGCAGTTCGACCGCGACGGCTACCTGTGCCCGGTCGACGCGCTGTCGCCCGCGCAAACAGCCCACTACCGGGCCCTGTACCTCGACTTCCACGCGCGGCACAAGCAGCGCCTGGACGCGCTGCGCGCCGGCGAGCGCTGGCAGATCAACACCGACACGCATTTCGTGTTCGAGTGGGTCGATGCCCTCACCCGCGAGCCCGGCATCCTGGACGCGGTCGAGCGGGTCCTGGGCCCGAACCTGCTGGCCTGGAACACCAACTGGTTCGTCAAGTTTCCGGGCGACAAGGCCTTCGTGAGCTGGCACCAGGACGGCGCCTACTGGGGCCTCTCGCCGATGGAAGTGGCAACCGCCTGGGTCGCCCTGGGACCGGTGACACCCGAGAACGGCTGCATGCGCGTGGTCCCGGGCTCGCACACGAAAACACACCTGCCGCAGCGCGACACCTTCGCCGACAACAACGTGTTGTCGCGCGGCCAGGAGATCACGGTGGCGGTCGATGAAGCCCGGGCCGTCAACCTGGCGCTGCAGCCCGGCCAGATCTCGCTGCACCACCTCTGGATCGTGCACGGCTCCAATGCCAACCAGTCCGACGAACCGCGCATCGGCCTGGCCATCCGCTACGTGGCCCCGCAGGTGCGCCAGGAGGGGGCGAACAAACCGATCGCCATGCTGGTGCGTGGGCAGGACCAGCATGGCCACTTCACGCTCACGGAGCGTCCCGTGGGCAACGCCGCAATGGCGGGCGAAGGACGCCACGCCGAGCTGCTGCAGCGTGTGCGGGTTGCCCTGGCACAGGCGCGACCTGCCGATCCCGCGCCCCCGGCCGTGCGCTGAACAAGGCCTTGCCGCCGGCAGCAGCCCAGTGCCGCCGGACAGCGGGGCTCAGACGTGTTTGCCGGCCTCGAACCCGTGGGCGCCCGCAGCCTCCTGCGCCACGGCCAGCGGCACATGCTCCAGCGGTGTGGCCATCGAGTCGTTCCAGCGGTTGAGGAAACCGAACATCGCCACCACGCCCAGGATCTCGACGATCTGCCCTTCGCTCCAGTGGGCGGACAACTCGGCGAACATGCTGTCGGTGACGGCATTGGGCTGCGACGCGGCCGCCAGCGCAAAGTCGAGGGCGATCTTCTCGGCCGGGCTGTACAGATCGCTGCTGGCGTAGGTCCACACCGCGGCCAGCTTCTCTTCGGAGACACCGAAATTCTTCGCGCCCAGCAGGGTGTGGGCCTGGCAATACAGGCAGCCGCTGGCCTTGCTGGCCAGGTGGCCCACCAGCCGGCGAAAGCCCAGCTCGACCTCGCCGTCGGGCGCCATGACGGCGGCATTGAGCTGCGCAAACGCCTTCACCAGGTGGGGCTTGCGCTGCATGGTCAACACGCTGTTGGGCGTGAAGCCGAGCGTGCCCAGGAAAAAGTCGAAATGCGCCTTGAGCTCTGGCTTGGTTTCGGGGGGTAAGGGTTTCAACCGTGACATGTCGCCTCCTGGTCTCGTTACAGTACAGGATCGATTCCACCACAACATCCAAGGGGACACACATGGGTTTTCAACTCAGCCGCCGGGCAGCCATCGGCACCATCGGTGCGACCGCGCTCACTGCCGCACTGCCCGCATTCGCGCAGGCCGCGCCCGTGAAGATCCTCGTGGGATTCCCGCCCGGCGGGTCCGCCGACGCCACGGCGCGCCTGATTGCCGACAAGATGAGCGCCTCCATGGGCGCCCCGGTCGTGGTGGAGAACCGCCCCGGCGCCGGCGGCCGCATCGCGGCACAGGCCGTGAAGGACGCGGCGCCGGACGGCAACACCCTCATGATCGCCCCGCTGGCCGTGATGGTGGTGCAGCCGATCGTGTTCAAGAACGTCAAGTACGACACCACCCGGGACTTCACCGCCATCGGCAATGCCGCGATCTTCCCGCTGGCCCTGGCCGTCGGCCCGGCCACACCCGCCAAGACCCTGCCGGAGCTCATCACCTGGCTCAGGAACAACCCTAGCCAGGCCAACTACGGCTCGCCCGCTGCAGGCTCCCTGCCGCACTTTCTGGGTGAAATGCTCGGCCAGGCCACGGGCCTGAAGATGCAGCACATCCCCTACCAGGGCGGTGCACCGCTGATGACGGCGCTGCTCGGCAGCCAGCTGGCGGTGGGCATCGACACGCCAGCCGAGTTCGCCGAAAACCACCGGGCCGGCAAGCTGCGCATCCTGGCCCTCTCGGGCGCCCAGCGCTCGCCGCAGTTTCCAGACGTGCCGACCTTCCGCGAAGCAGGCATTGCGCTGGAGGCTTCGGCCTGGTTCGGCATCTTCGGTCCCGCCGGCATGCAGGCCGCGCGCACCGAGGCCTTGTCCGGTGCCCTGGCAGGCGCATTGCGCCAACCCGACGTGGTGGCCCGGCTGGCCAGTCTGGGGCTGCTGGCAGCGCCAGAAAGCGCCGCCGAAATGGCCAGCCGCCTGGCCGCCGACAAGGCGCGCTGGGAGCCGGTGATCCGGTCGACCGGTTTTCAGGCCGACTGATCCGGGCGCCACTGGCGGATCAGGCCGGAGACCAGGCCGATCGCGCCCGATGCCTTGCGCCGGTTGCCCACCGAGAGGTAGAAGCGCTGGGACATCGCCGGCAGGCTGATCGGGCATGCCGCGAGGGAGTGCGACAGCAGTTCCTCCTGCACCGACTCCCGCAGGGCCACGGTGTAGCCCCAGCCGGCATGGACCATCTTCTTGATCAGGTGCACCGAGTGCATCTCCATCGCCACGTGCAGGCTGCCTGCCGCCTCGCGGGCGGCCGCCTCGATCAGCACGCGGGCGCCGTTGGGCATCGGCGACACGATCAGCGGGAGGGCCAGCACCCGCGAGAAGCGGATGCTTCGGCCAGCCAGCAGCGGATCGGACGGCGGCCCCACCAACAGCAGCCGGGACGAGAACAGCGCCTCGGTCTGCGGAAGCTTCTCCGGGCCCCAGTCGGACAACACGCCGACGTCCACCCGGCCTTCCTGGATGAGTTCGACGATCTGGCGCGTGGGCGCTTCGACCACCTGCAGGCGGATGTCCGGATGCCGGGTGACGAGCACGGCCTGCAGGTGCTGCATGAGCGGCCAGGAAATGGAGGCCTGCATCGCAAGACGCACCTCCCCCTGCAGGGGCGCCAGGGCGCCGCGCAGGATCTGCGGCAGCGCATCGGCCTCTCGCAGAAGGGACTCCGCATGCTGCACCAGCAAACGCCCGGCCTCGCTCAGTGCAGCCCCGCGCCCGTGGCGCACGAACAGGCGCTGGCCCAGCAACAGTTCCAGGTCCAGGATGCGTTTGCTGATGGCCGACTGGGTGACGCCCGACAGCTGCGCGCCGCGCGAGAAGCTGCCGCCCGCTGCCACCGACAGGAACAGCTTGAGGTCGTTGAGTTCCATGGTCTCCTCCCATTCCATTCCAGAATAGCTGAATTATTCATATTCCCACTTGCCGGTCGCTGCCCGTCCGCGAATAATGGGCCACTCCCTCCCACGCCATCTTCCAAGTGACCCATCCGCTGAACGTCCTGGTCCTGATGTCCGACGAACACAACCCGCATTTCCTGGGTTGTGCCGGGCATCCCTTCATACAGACACCGCATCTCGATGCCCTGGCCGCCCAGGGCACGCGCTTCACGCAGGCCTACACCACCAGCCCGATCTGCGTGCCGGCACGCGCCGGCTTCGCCACCGGGCGGTATGTGCATGAAATCGGCTTCTGGGACAACGCCGATGCCTACGACGGCAGCGTGCCGAGCTGGCACCATGTCCTGCGCGACGCCGGACACGAGGCCGTGTCGATCGGCAAGCTGCACTTTCGCGGCCGTGCCGGCGACGACCATGGCCTGAGCCGCGAGATCCTGCCCATGCACATCATCGACGGCATCGGCGACGTCAAGGGACTGGTGCGCGAGAACATCCCCGTGCGCAAGGGTGGCGACAAGATGGCCAGGCTGGCCGGCCCCGGCGAATCCACCTACACCCGGTACGACCGGCAGATCGGCCTGGCCGCCTGTGAATTCCTGCGCCAGCATGCGCAGCCGGCCCCCGGAGCCAAACCCTGGGTGCTGTTCGTGTCGATGGTCGCGCCGCATTTCCCGCTGACGGCGCCGCAGGGCTGGTAC
>JBIKTP010000136.1:0-6362 GCA_044348035.1 Burkholderiaceae bacterium | reverse complement strand
GTCGAGCTCTTCCTCGATGGCTGCATCCATGGGCGGTCGCTCATAGGCGGCCAGCTCCTTTTGCCAGACTGCATTCGCCTTTTGCATGGCGGTGGGGCTGCCGGCCTGTTCCCAGGTCTCGAAATTGCGCCAGTCCGAGACGATGGGCGAATAAAAGGCGGTCTCGAAGCGCTCCAGCGTGTGGGCCGTGCCGAAATAGTGGCCACCAGGCCCGACGTCGCGCACGGCATCGAGGCCCAGACCGGCCGGGCTGACATCCAGGGGGGTCAGGAGCTCGGCCACCATCTGCAGCATGTCGACGTCGACGATGAACTTCTCGAAAGACGCCGTCAGACCGCCCTCCATCCAGCCGGCCGAGTGCATGATGAAGTTTCCGCCCGCCTGGATCAGCGCCCACAGGGAGAACACCGACTCGTAGGCAGCCTGTGCATCCACCGTGTTGGCCGCGCACACATTCGAGGTGCGGTACGGAATGCCGTACTTGCGGCACAGCTGCCCACCGGCGAGCACGGCCTTCATGTATTCGGGCGTGCCGAACGCGGGTGCGCCGGTCTTCATGTCGACGTTGGACGTGAAGCCGCCATACACCACCGGCGCGCCCGGCCGAACCAGCTGCGTGAACGCGATGCCGGCGAGTGCCTCGGCATTCTGCTGGGCCAGCGCACCGGCGATGGTCACGGGCGCCATCGCGCCAGCCAGCGTGAAGGGGGTCAGGATGATGATCTGGTTGCGCGAGGACATCTCGATGATGCCCTGCAGCATCGGCGTATCCAGCCGCAAGGGGGACGAGCTGTTGATGACCGAAAACAGGGAGGGCTCGCGGTCCATCTGCTCGTGCGTGATGCCTCGGGCGATGCGCGCGATCTCCAGTGCATCCTGGTTGCGTTCCTTGCCCAGCGAGTAGGCATGGAAGGCCTTGTCGGTCAGCTTGGCGATGTCGGACAGGCAATCCAGGTGCCGGATCGATGCATGCAGGTCCACCGGTTCCACCGGGTAACCGCCCGTGAGGTGGACGATGTCGTAGCGCTGCGCGAGCCTGATCAGGTTGCGGAAGTCGGCCTGGTTGCCGGCACGGCGCCCACCCTGCATGTCCGAGCAGTTCGGCGGGCTGGCCACCTGTGCAAAGACCAGGTTCTTGCCACCGATCTGCACACTGCGCTCCGGGTTGCGGGCATGCAGCGTGAACTCGGAGGGGCAGGTCTTGATGGCATCCAGGATCAGGTTGCGGTCGAACCGTACACGTTCCGAATCCGGCTTCACATCCGCACCGGCCTTCTTGAGGATGGCGCGTGCTTCGCCATTCATGAAGTCCATGCCCATCTCTTCGAGGATGGTCAGGGAGGCGTTGTGGAGGGCTTCAAGTTCATCCTCGGACACGACGGGCGTGTGCGGGAAGCGGTGTTGCAGCTTGCGGTACTGGGTGGTGGACAGTGCGGCCCGCACCGTGCCACTGGCGCGGCCTGCCCGGCGGCGCGCCGGAGCGGCGCCTGATGTTGCTTCTGACATGGAAGGGCCTCTGGATCAAGCGAATGTCACACGGAGTATCCGGCAAATGGCCATGCAAGCCTGCACCATGTTTTGGCCGGGGGGGCATGAATTCAACTCATGCAGATCATCGCCGTGCCTCAAGCAAAACGCCCACGGGTTCGTGGGCGTTTGGGGTTCAGTCCGGGGACCGACTATGTGGTTGCGCGAGCAAGATTTGAACTTGCGACCTTTGGGTTATGAGCCCAACGAGCTACCAGGCTGCTCCATCGCGCGGCAAGGGGGGAGTGTAACCTATTCGGCCTTCTCTGCGGCGGCAGGAGCCTCATTTATTTCAGGCCGATCGACCAGTTCGACGAGGGCCATGGGGGCGTTGTCACCCACGCGAAAACCCATCTTCAGGATGCGCGTGTAACCACCCGGGCGGGTGTTGTAGCGCGGGCCCAGAACATCAAACAGCTTGGTCACGCTGTCGCGGTCGCGCAGGCGGTCGAACGCCAGACGGCGGTTGGCAACCGTGGCAACCTTGGCCAGGGTGATCATCGGCTCGACGACCCGGCGCAGTTCCTTGGCCTTGGGCAGGGTGGTCTTGATCGCTTCATGGGCGATCAGCGAGTTCATCATGTTGCGCAGCATCGCGAGGCGGTGCTCGCTGGTGCGGTTCAGTTTGCGTAGTCCGTGTCCGTGACGCATGGTGCTTTCTCCGTTCAATTATTGGACGGGCAGCCGTATCAGGTACTGCCCGCTGCACACTGCCCTTGCGGGCCAGTTCTTTCTGCTCAGCGCTTCTCGAGCGCAGCGGGCGGCCAGCTCTCGAGCTTCATGCCCAGGGTCAGGCCGCGGGAAGCCAGGACTTCCTTGATTTCGTTGAGCGACTTGCGGCCCAGGTTGGGGGTCTTGAGCAGCTCGTTCTCGGTGCGCTGGATCAGGTCACCGATGTAGTAGATGTTCTCGGCCTTGAGGCAGTTCGCAGAACGTACCGTGAGCTCGAGCTCGTCGACAGGGCGCAGCAGGATCGGGTCGAACTGCGTGTTGCCGCGCGGCGCCGGCGCATCAAAGGCGGCCAGTTCGCTGCCTTCGAGCTGGGCAAACACCGCCAGTTGCTCGACCAGCACCTTGGCCGATGCGCGCACGGCGTCTTCGGCCGAAATGGCGCCGTTGGTCTCGATCTCGACGACCAGCTTGTCCAGGTCGGTGCGCTGCTCGACACGGGCGCTCTCGACGGTATAGCTCACGCGCTTGACCGGCGAGAACGATGCGTCCAGCACAATGCGGCCGATCGACTTGGTGGGCTCGTCGCCATGGCGGCGCATCGTGCCCGGCACATACCCGCGGCCTTTTTCGACCTTGATCTGCATGTCGAGTTTGCCGCCATGCGACAGGTTGGCGATGACGTGGTCTGGATTGATCACCTCGACGTCGTGCGGCGTCTGGATGTCGGCGGCAGTGACGACACCGTCACCCTCCTTGCGCAGGCTCAGCGTGACTTCTTCGCGGTTGTGCAACTTGAACACCACCCCCTTGAGGTTCAGCAGGATGTTGACGACGTCTTCCTGCACACCGTCGATCGACGAGTACTCGTGCAGGACGCCGGCGATCGTGACCTCCGTGGCGGCATAACCCGGCATGGACGACAGCAGAACCCGGCGAAGTGCGTTACCCAAGGTGTGCCCGTAGCCACGCTCGAACGGCTCGAGAGCCACCTTGGCGCGATTGGCGCCGAGTTGCTCCACGTTGATTGCTTTGGGTTTCAGCAGATTTGTTTGCATGCAGACTTCCTCTCAATACCCCCGACTCGTTACATCGGTAAGGCTGGTGAAGCACCTGAACCACAGTGCCCCGCGGTCCAGGAACGATTGGACGGTTATCGGCTTAACGCGAGTACAACTCGACGATCAGGGACTCGTTGATGTCAGCGGCGAACTGGTCGCGGTCCGGCGCCTTCTTGAACGTACCCTCGGCCTTTTCCAGATTGACTTCCACCCAGGCCGGCATGCCGACCTGCTGGGCGAGTTGCAGCGCTTCGACCACGCGGTTCTGCTTCTTGGACTTCTCGCGCACGGAGATCACGTCGCCGGTCTTGACCAGGTAGGACGGAATGTTGACCGCCTGGCCATTCACCGTGATGGCCTTGTGCGACACCAGCTGGCGAGCCTCTGCACGGGTCGACCCGAAGCCCATGCGGTAGACCACGTTGTCGAGCCGGGATTCCAGCAGGAACAGCAGGTTGGTACCGGTGTTGCCCTTGATGCGTTCGGCCTTTTCGAAGTACAGGCGAAACTGGCGCTCCAGCACGCCATACATGCGCTTGACCTTCTGCTTTTCACGCAGTTGCAGGCCATAGTCGGACGTCCGGGCGCCAGAGGTGCGGCCATGCTGGCCGGGCTTGGAGTCGAACTTGGCCTTGTCCCCGATGGCGCGGCGCGCGCTCTTCAGGAACAGGTCGGTGCCTTCGCGGCGTGAGAGTTTGGCCTTGGGGCCGAGGTAACGTGCCACTTGAACTTCCTTTTTGTCATCTTCCGCACCGGAATGCGGGAGCCGTCAACCTGGGGTCAACGGCGGTGGGCTTGGTTGAAAATGACATGCCCGCAGGCATGTGCTCGCTTAGATGCGGCGGCGCTTTTGCGGACGGCAACCGTTGTGGGGAACGGGCGTGACGTCTGCAATCATGTTGATGCGGATACCCAGGGCAGCCAGGGCGCGCACCGACGACTCGCGACCCGGGCCAGGGCCCTTGATCTCGACGTCAAGGTTCTTGATGCCTTGCTCGACCGCTGCGCGGCCAGCCACCTCGGATGCCACCTGGGCAGCGAAGGGCGTTGACTTGCGGGACCCCTTGAAGCCCTGACCACCCGACGATGCCCACGACAGGGCGTTGCCCTGACGGTCGGTGATCGTGATGATCGTGTTGTTGAAGGACGCATGCACGTGTGCAACGCCGTCCGCAACATTCTTGCGGACCTTCTTGCGCACCCGTTGTGCGGCGGAGTTTGAGGGGGGTTTTGCCATGGTGGTCTCTCAGTCCCGATTATTTCTTCAGTGACGCGGCAGCCTTGCGCGGGCCTTTGCGGGTGCGGGCATTGGTGCGCGTACGCTGGCCACGCATCGGCAGGCCGCGGCGATGGCGGAAACCGCGATAACAACCGATGTCCATCAAACGCTTGATGTTCATGGTGGTTTCCCGGCGCAGGTCACCCTCGATGGTGAACTTCCCGACCTGGTCGCGAATCTTTTCCAACTCGGCGTCGGTCAGATCCTTGACTTTCTTGGAATAAGCGATGCCGCATGCTTCGCAGATCTTGCGTGCGCGGGTGCGTCCGATCCCGAAGATGGCGGTCAGGCCAATTTCAGAATGCTGATGCGGCGGAATGTTGATGCCAGCGATACGTGCCATTTTCGTCCTCTAAAACTCTTGCAAATCAACCCTGACGCTGCTTGTGACGCGGATCGGTACAGATCACACGCACAACGCCCTTGCGCCGGATAATTTTGCAGTTACGGCAAATTTTCTTGACCGAAGCCGAAACTTTCATTTGATTCTCCTAAGACTCTTTGCCTCATTCCATCCGAATCAACGGCGAAACCCCGGCTCTACCACAATCTTCACTTTGCCCTGAACACAATCCTTGCCCGACTCAGGTCATAGGGCGTCAACTCGACCGTGACCTTGTCCCCCGGCAGGATGCGGATGTAGTGCATCCGCATCTTTCCCGAGATATGTCCCAGAACCACATGGCCGTTTTCCAGTTTGACCCGGAAGGTGGCGTTCGGAAGGTTCTCCAGCACCTCCCCCTGCATTTGAATGACATCGTCCTTTGACATATGTGCAGACGCTTCAGGAGGGTTTGAAACTTGCCTTCTTCAACAGTGATTCATATTGCTGGGACATCATGTAGTTCTGCACCTGGGACATGAAGTCCATGGTCACCACCACGATGATCAGCAGGGATGTTCCACCGAAGTAGAACGGCACGTTGTATTTCAGGATCAGGAACTCCGGCAACAGGCAGACGACGGTGATGTAGATCGCACCTGCCAGCGTCAGACGCACCAGGATCTTGTCGATGTACTTGGCCGTCTGGTCGCCCGGCCGGATACCGGGAATGAATGCGCCGCTCTTTTTCAGGTTATCGGCAGTCTCGCGGCTGTTGAACACCAGCGCGGTGTAGAAGAAGCAGAAGAAGACGATCGCAGCCGCGTAGAACATCACATAGATCGGCTGGCCTGGCGTCAGGGAACCCGCAATGTCCTTCAGCCAGCGCATGGACTCCCCGGCGCTGAACCAACCCACCACCGTGGCCGGCAGCAGGATGATCGACGATGCGAAGATCGGAGGGATCACACCGGCCATGTTCAGCTTGAGCGGCAGATGCGACGACTGACCACCGTACACTTTGTTGCCGACCTGGCGCCGCGCATAGTTGACCAGGATCTTGCGCTGCCCTCGCTCGATGAAAACCACGACGTAGGTCACCACGCCCACCAGCGCCACGATCAGCAGGCTGACGATGATGCTCATGGCGCCGGTACGCACCAGTTCCAGCAGACCACCGATGGCGCTGGGCAGGTTGGCGGCAATACCGGCGAAGATCAGGATCGAGATGCCATTGCCCAGGCCACGCTCGGTGATCTGCTCGCCCAGCCACATCAGGAACATCGTGCCGGCGGTCAAAGTGACCACGGCAGTCAGCCGGAAACCCATGCCCGGGGAGATCACCAGCCCAGCCGAGCTCTCCAGGGCCACCGCAATGCCCAGCGACTGGAACAGCGCCAGGCCCAGGGTGCCGTAACGCGTGTACTGGGTGATCTTGCGCCGGCCGGCTTCGCCTTCTTTCTTGAGCTGCTCGAACGTCGGCACCACATAGGTCAGCAGCTGC
>JBIKTP010000135.1:0-6386 GCA_044348035.1 Burkholderiaceae bacterium | reverse complement strand
ACCTGCCGTTTCTGGATGCCGACGGAACGCCCATCGACCATGGCCTGGCCATTCACTT
Organism: Burkholderiaceae bacterium; assembly: GCA_044348035.1. Classification (GTDB taxonomy): domain Bacteria; phylum Pseudomonadota; class Gammaproteobacteria; order Burkholderiales; family Burkholderiaceae_C; genus CAISIP01. The sequence goes on along the minus strand of JBIKTP010000135.1, from coordinate 6,328 downwards.
TCCGGCACCCCATTCCTACACCGGCGAGGACGTGCTGGAACTCCAGGGCCATGGCGGCACGGTGGTTCTGCAGTTGTTGTTGCAACGCTGCCTGCAGGCGGGAGCGGCGCAGCGCCTGCGGCTGGCGCAGCCCGGGGAATTCACCCAGCGGGCATTCCTCAACGACAAGATGGATCTGGCCCAGGCAGAGGCCATTGCCGATCTGATCGACGCCAGCACCGAGGCAGCGGTGCGCAGTGCCAACCGGTCGCTCTCGGGTGCCTTTTCCGCGGAGATCCATGTCCTGCTGCATGCCCTGATCGAGTTGCGGATGCTGGTCGAGGCCACGCTGGACTTTCCGGAGGAGGATGACATCGACATTCTGCGCAAGGCCGATGTCCACGGCCGGCTGGTCACGCTGGAAGAACAGCTGGCCCGCATCCGCCAGCAATCCCGGCAAGGCGCCTTGTTGCGCGATGGCATGCGCATCGTGATTGCCGGTCAGCCCAATGCGGGCAAATCCTCCCTGCTCAACGCGCTGGCGGGTGCCGAACTGGCGATCGTTTCACCGATAGCAGGCACCACGCGGGACAAGGTGCAGCAGACGCTGCAGATCGAGGGCGTTCCGGTGCACGTCATCGATACAGCCGGCCTGCGCGACACCGCGGACAGCATCGAGCAAATGGGCGTGGCGCGCGCGTGGGCCGAGATCGACACCGCCGACGCCGTCGTGTTCCTGCACGATGGCGCGCGCCTGTTCCCGGCCAAAGGCCTGCCCGGAACTGCTCTGGAAGACGCGCGCGCGTGTCGGGCGGCTGACGCGGTGATCGCCGACACGCTGCGGCGACGATTACCCGCTCAGGTGGCGGTGATCGATGTCTGGAACAAGCAGGATGTCATGGACGCGATCCCCCACGCCGAACTCGCCAATGGAATCCGGCTGTCTGCCCGCACGGGAGAAGGCCTGGACCTGCTGCGGGCAGCGCTGCTTGCGGCCGCAGGCTGGCAGCCGGTGGCAGAGGGTACTTTCATGGCCAGGCAACGGCACCTGGACGCACTGGCGCGTGTCTGCGGGCATGTCCGGGTCGCGTTGGAACACCTGGCAGCGCATGCGCCGCCACTGGATCTGCTGGCTGAAGAGCTCCGTTTGGCGCAAAATGCCTTGTCCGAGATCACCGGCGCATTTGGTGCCGATGATCTCTTGGGCGTGATCTTCTCGAGATTCTGCATAGGAAAGTGACTTTCCCATGAGCGCACCAGCCTCAAGCCACGACAAGCCGGACATCAAGGCCTTGTTGGAGGCGGTGACCCACAATCCCAACGATCCGACGCTCAGCCACATGCTGATACATCCCCAGTGGGCGGTGCTCAGTGGCTACATGCAGTCGTCCATGCTGGCACCGGGACAGATCCTGATCACCCAGGGCGCCGAAGACCGCACCGTCTATTTTGTCGAGTCCGGCATGCTGACGGTGCATTTCGAGGATGCCGCCGGCAAGATCCGCTTGGCGGCGGTGGGCGCCGGCTCGGTCGTGGGGGAAGGCGGGTTTTTCTCCCACATGGCCCGCAGCGCCACCGTGCAGGCCGGCAGTGCCTGCAAACTCTGGGCGCTGACGCCGATGCGTTTCTCGGAGCTGTCCAACCGGCATCCCAGTGTCGCACTGGCGCTGGCCATGGCGCTGGGTGCGATCATGGCCAAACGCGTGGTGAGCAACCGGCGACGCATTGCCGTCACCTGAGCGCGCTGCGCATCAGTGCCCGGCGAAGTCCACCAGGGTGAAGAGGGGCAGGCCGGAGGCACGCAATTTGGCAGACCCACCCAGTTCCGGCAGATCCACGATGGCCGCGCCCTCCATCACGGTGGCGCCCAGCTTTTCCAGCAGCTTCTTGCCGGCCATCATGGTGCCGCCGGTGGCGATGAGATCGTCCATGAGCAGCACGCGGCTACCTTTTGCGACCGCATCGGTGTGCAGCTCGACGGTCGCGCTGCCGTATTCGAGCTCGTAGGTTTCCTCGACAGTCGTGAACGGCAGCTTGCCCTTCTTGCGGATGGGCACGAACCCGATGTTGAGTTCGTAGGCCACCACGGAGCCCAGGATGAAGCCGCGGGCGTCCAGCCCCGCCACCACATCGGGTCGCATGGCGGCGTCCATGTAACGGTGCACGAATGCGTCGATCAGCACCCTGAACACCTTGGCCTCCTGCAGCAGTGGCGTGATGTCGCGAAACTGCACCCCGGGCGCCGGCCAGTCGGGCACGGTGCGGATATGGTTGCGAAGGTATTGGTTGACGCTCAGGTTCTGCATGGGAAGTCCGGAGACACGCAAGGCGTTCATTGTGCCTTCATCAGCTTTTGCTCCGCAATCGCGAGGTTCTCGGGAATCCCCGACAGGACGACAGTGTCCCCCTGCTCGAGCAGGGTTTCGTCGTCGGGGCGCACGTTCCTGCCATCGCCCCTGCGCAGGCTGACGACCCGTACCCCCGCGGCATGCAGCGCCAGATGGCCCAGTCGCCGGCCTATCGATTTTGCGCCCAGTGGCAGCTGGAACGAAGAAAGCCGCACATGGTGCATTTCGTCGACCGAGTCGTCATCCGCGCCGTGGAAATAACCGCGCAGCAGGTTGTAGCGCGCATCCCGCTGGTCCTGCACGATGCGTATCACGCGGCGCATGGGCACGCCGACCAGGGCCAGCGCATGGCTGGCCAGCATCAGCGACCCTTCGATGGCTTCCGGCACCACTTCGGCGGCGCCTGCGGACTGCAGCTTTTCCAGGTCATGGTCGTCACGGGTGCGCACGATGACCGGTACCTGCGGCGCGTGGGTCCGGGTGTGGTCCAGCACCTTGAGCGCTCCCTGCACCTCGACAAAAGTGACCACCACGGCGCTGGCACGCGCCAGCCCCGCGGCCATCAGCGCCTGCAGGCGGGCGGCGTCGCCGAAGACCACCGAGTCGCCAGCAGCTGCGGCCTGGCGCACGCGGTCAGGGTCGAGATCCAGCGCCATGTACGGAATCCCCTCGCCTTCCAGCATGCGGGCCAGGTTCTGCCCGCTGCGGCCATATCCGCAGATGATCACATGCTTGTTGGCATTGATCGACTTGCGGGCGATCGTTGTCATCTGCAGGGATTGCTGCAGCCATTCGCCGGCCACCAGTTTCATCACGATCCGGTTGCTGTACTGGATGATGAAAGGCGTGGCCAGCATCGACAGCACCATGCTGGCAAGGATCGGGTTCAGCAATTCCGGGGGGACGAGCGCGTTCTTCTGGGCCAGCGTGAGCAGCACAAAACCGAACTCGCCAGCCTGTGCCAGGTACAGACCGGTGCGGATCGAGATGCCCCAGGTGCTGCCCAGCCCCCGGGCCAGCAGCGCAACCAGCACGGCCTTGAACAACACGGGCAGCGTCAGCAGCAACAGCACCAGAGGCCAGCGCTCGAGCACGAGGCGCCAGTCCAGCAGCATGCCGATGCTGATGAAGAACAAGCCCAGCAGCACGTCATGGAAGGGCCGGATGTCGGTCTCGACCTGGTGCTTGTACTCGGTTTCGGAGATCAGCATGCCGGCAATGAAGGCGCCCAGGGCCAGACTGAGCCCCGCCAGTTCGGTCAACCAGGCCAGGCTGAGCGTGATCAGCAGCAGGTTGAGCACGAACAGCTCCTCGCTCTTTCGCCGGGCCACGATGGTCAGCCACCAGCGCATCGCACGCTGCCCACCCACCAGCAGGACCGTGATCAGCACGGTCGCCTTGAGTGCAGCCAGTGCCAGCGAAGCCAGCAGTGCTTCACCGGATGCACCCAGTGCCGGGATCAGCACCAGCAGCGGCACGACGGCCAGATCCTGGAACAGCAGCACGCCCATCACCCGTTTGCCGTGCTCAGACTCCAGCTCGATGCGTTCGACCATGAGCTTGACGACAATGGCGGTGCTGCTCATGGCCAGCGCACTCGACAATGCCAGGGCGGTTTGCCAGGTCAGGCCCCAGTCGGCCGGTGCGACAAATGCGAGGAGCAGGGTGACCAGCGTGGCCAACAGCATGGTGAGGCCCACCTGCAACAGCCCGAGGCCGAACACATGGCTGCGCATGGCGCGCAGTTTGCCCAGGTTGAACTCCAGCCCGATCACGAACATCAGGAACACGACGCCAAACTCGGCCAGATGCCGCACGCCGTCGGAATTCTGCGCCAGTGCCATCGCGTTGGGGCCGATGACCACGCCGACCGTCAGATACCCCAGCATGGGTGGCAACCGCAGGGAGCGAAAGGTCACCACGCCAATCACTGCGGCGAGCAGATAGACGAGAGTGAGCTCAAGTGCTGTCATGCCGCCATACTAGCAAGAGAATGGAATGCGACAGGCCCCCCACTAAAATCGCGGCCATGACCCACACGCCGGCGCGGCACAGCGCGCTCGACTGCGACCAGGCGCTGCGCCTGGCGCGGGAAACCTTCGACACCGAATCCGCAGCGATCCTGGGACTGCGCCAGGCACTGGGCCCGTCCTTTCTGGAGGCGGTACGGACCATGTTGTCGGTCACCGGCCGCGTGGTGGTCATGGGCATGGGCAAGAGCGGCCATATCGGCCGCAAGATGGCCGCCACGCTGGCGTCCACCGGCACACCGGCCCTGTTCGTGCATGCGGGCGAGGCGATCCACGGTGACCTGGGCATGGTCACGGCGGATGACGTCGTGGTGGCCATCTCCAACAGCGGAGAATCCCAGGAGCTCTCGACCATCCTGCCCTTGCTGAAGCGGCTCGGCGTGCGGGTGATCGCCATGACCGGTCAATCCGGCTCCACATTGGCGCGCCATGCCGACATCGTGCTCGATTGCAGCGTTGCCAAGGAGGCCTGCCCGCTCAACCTCGCTCCCACCGCCAGTTCCATCGCGCAGCTCGCCATGGGCGATGCGCTGGCGCTGGTCCTGCTCGATGCAAGGGGGTTCAAGGCCGAGGACTTCGCGCGTTCGCACCCTGGAGGGGCGCTGGGCCGCAAGCTGCTGACCCATGTCCGGGACGTGATGCGCTCGGGGGATGCCGTGCCGCGTATCGCGGGCCACGCCAGCCTGACGGACATGATGCGCGAAATGAGTGAAAAAGGCCTGGGAGCCGTGGCCATCGTGGATGCCGACCAGCGGGTCCTGGGTATCTTCACGGATGGCGACCTGCGCCGCCTTGTGGAGAAAGGCGCAGACCTGCGTGCCCTGACGGCCGGCGACGTGATGCACCGGGCGCCGCGCACCATCGCCAGGCAGGCGCTGGCCGTGGATGCCGCGCAGTTGATGGAGCGGCACCGCATCACCAGTGTGCTGGTGGTGGACGAAGCAGGTGCCTTGTGTGGCGCGCTCAACAGCAACGATCTGATGCGGGCCAAGGTGATCTGATGCCCGAACGCCTGTCGTACCCGCCCGAACTCCTGCTCAAGGCGCAGGGCGTGGTCGTGATTTTCCTGGACGTCGATGGCGTCCTGACCGATGGGGGGCTCTACCTGTCGGCGCGTGGCGAAACCCTCAAGCGCTTCCATGTCCTGGATGGCTACGGGCTCAAGATGCTGCAGGCGGCGGGGATGGTGCCGGTCGTCATCACCGGGCGGGACTCCAAGCCACTGCGTGCGCGCCTTCAGTCGCTGGGCATCGGGCATGCCCGCTTTGGCGTGGTGGACAAGTGTGCCGAGGCCGGAGCAGTGCTGGCCGAACTGGGTCACGGCTGGTCTGACGCGGCTGTGATGGGCGATGACTGGCCGGATCTGGGTCTGATCTCCCGCTGCGCGTTCTCCGCAGCGCCGGCGAATGCCCACCATGAAGTGCGGGCCCGGGTCGATTTCGTGTCCCGCAGCCGCGGTGGTGAGGGCGCTGCACGCGAGTTCTGCGACCTGCTGCTGATCGCTGCCGGTCGCTACGACGATCTCTTGCAGGGAGCGCTGTCCTGATGCGTGCGCTGCTGGCTTTGTGGGACCGCCTGTCGCTGTACCTGCCGATCACGCTGATGGGGCTGCTGGCATTGGGCACCTACTGGCTGGTCGAGAGCACCCCGGTGCGGCGCGAACCCGTGCCCGAGCGGGTGGTCCGGCATGAACCCGACTATTTCATGAAGAGCTTCTCGGTGCGCACCTTTGTCGAGTCCGGTCGGATCAAGAGCGAGGTGTATGGTGCTGCTGCCCGCCATTACCCCGACACCGAGACACTGGAGATCGACGCGGTGCGGATCCTGTCATTCGATGACAGGGGTCGTCTGACCACCGCAACCGCCAACCGGGCCCTGACCAACCGCGATGGCTCCGAGGTACAGCTCTTCGGCCGCGCACAGATTGTGCGGGATGCACAGCGTGGTCCGGCCGGGCAGAGTACCCCGCGC
>JBIKTP010000134.1:0-6387 GCA_044348035.1 Burkholderiaceae bacterium | reverse complement strand
ATGCCGATCATGCGGCCGGCAATGATCTGGCGCTGCCAGGTCAGCGTTTCCTCGGGCGTCAGCCGGTAGCCGATGTTGCCGCCCAGGCCGGTGTTCAGCCCATACACCGGTGCGCCGGCCTGCAGATGCTGCCCGACCACGACCCGATCGGCCTCCAGGCGCGCCAGCACCGTGTCGGCAAACCGGAAACCGCCCGGGCTGCGGGCAAGCGCCTGCACCCGGGCAAGGCCGAGGGGATGGTGGTCGATCAGGTGTTCCTGCATGGGAGGGCTCCGCGGACAAGGCAAGGCGCCAGTCGGAGACGCCACCATCGTAAGGCGATGCAGGGGCGTCGGTAAAATTAAATCACCGAACAGGCAATATCGAAATTTTTCATGAAGGCACTCCGAACGGCCGATTTCTCGCTGCGCCAGGTCCGCTATTTCCTGGCCGTGGCCCGGCTCGGCCAGGTGTCGCGGGCGGCGGCAGCGCTGCACGTCACGCAGTCGGCCGTGACGGTGGGGCTGCGCGATCTCGAGCACGCGCTCGGCCAGCCGCTGTTCTCGCGCGAATCGCATGGCATGGAGCTCACCGGGCACGGCCGTGCGTTCCTCGACCATGCGCTGACCATCGACGCGGCGGTCAACCGGGCCAGCCAGCTCGAGGCCTCGTCCGATATCCGGGGGCAACTGCGCCTGGCCGCCACCACCACGGTGCTGGGCTATTTCCTGCCGGAACACCTGCACCGGCTGCGGGAGCGCCATCCACAACTGGACATGGTGGTCGAGGAAGTGCCGCGCCAGGACATCGAATCCGGCCTGCACGCCGGGCGCTTCGACCTCGGTCTGCTGGTGACGTCGCAGGTGCACGCCCCGGGGCTGCACACCCAGGTTCTGGTGGAGTCCAGCCGCCGGCTCTGGCTGGCTGCCGGCCACCGGTGGGCAGGACGCGGCAAGGTCAGTCTGGCGGAGGTGGCCCGCGAACCTCTGCTGATGCTGACCGCCGATGAAGCGGCCGAGTCGGCACAGCGCTACTGGCTGGCCCATGGCCTGGCGCCCCGCGTCCACATGCGCTCGGCCTCGATCGAAGCCATCCGCAGCCTGGTCGCGTACGGCGAGGGCGTGGCCATCGCCTCCGACATGCAGTACCGGCCGTGGTCGCTGGAGGGGCGCCGGGTCGAAACCCTGGCCGTGCTGGAGCCGATACCCTCCTTGACGATCGGCCTGGCGTGGCAGGACCGCCCTGCCCTGAGCGCCGCGCTGCACGGAGTCCTGGCGTACTTCCGCGAGCGCTTTGTCGAGCCCCCACAGCGCCACAGACCTGTCCGGCGCTGAGAACGCCACCGGCGCGCACATACCCCAGAATACTCATGCGTGCAGCCAGGCCCGCGCGTCGCGGCGGGCAGGAAACCCATCGGCGAGGACGACAGTCCCCCAGTGAAATGCCGCAGAATCGGGGTGCCCGCTGCCGACAGCCGGGGTATGGAACCCACCATGACAACCATTCGCGAAACACATAAATCCATCGGCAACCCATTCCATCGCCGGCTGCCGCCGATGCATGCCGTCACCGTGTTCGCGGTCGCCGCTGCCAGCCGCAGCTTCAGCCGCGCGGCGGAGCAGTTGTTCGTGACGCAGGGCGCGGTCAGCCGCCAGATCCAGCAGCTCGAAGCCTTTCTGGGCTGCCCACTGTTCGTGCGGCACAAGCAGGGGCTCAAGCTGACGCCGGAGGGCGAGGCGCTGCTGCCGGTCGTGCACGCCACACTCGGGCGGTTGGCAGATGCCTGTGACGATCTGCGCACGGTCGGTCAGGTGATGGTCCTGCGCATGCCGCCGACCTTTGCCGCCCGCTGGTTCCTGCCCCGCCTGCCGGAGCTGCGTGCGCTGATGCCCGAGGTGGATGTGCGCATCACCACCCACGATGCCTGGGCGCCGGCCTTCGACCGCTCGGATGTCGACGCCGCCGTGGTCAGGGGCACTGCGCAGTGGCCCGGGGTCGAAGCCATCCTGCTGATGCGGGAGGTGCAGGCGCCGGTCTGCTCGCCCGCCATGGCCGCCCGGTTGCGCAAGCCCGCCGACCTGGCGGAGCTGCCATTGCTGCATACCGACCCATTGGATGCCTGGGAACGCTGGATGCATGCCAACAGCGTGCCGACGCGCCATGCGCGCCGCGGGCAGACCTTCGACACGCTGGAGCTGGCGCTGGCCGCCGCGACACGCGGCCAGGGCGTGGCGATCAGCGACCTGATCCTGGCCGAGGAAAGCCTGCGCGACGGTGTCCTGGTGCAGCCGTTTCCGGCCACGATCGAGGAGGGTATCGGGTACTACCTGGTCTACCCTCCGGAACGCAGCAAGCAGCCCAAGATCCGCCTGCTGCGCGAGTGGATGCTCGACAGCGCGGGCGGGGGCACTGCGGCCTGACCCGCTGCCCACCGCAGGCCGTCGGCCTCAGGCCACGCCGTGTTTCTTGAACCAGGCCAGCATTTCCGCCCAGCCCGCCTCGGCCTCGGCCTTGCGGTAGCTCGGACGGTAGTCGGCATGGAACGCATGCGGCACACCCGGGTACAGGATGAAGGTGCTGGCCTTGCTGTGCTTGTTGCCGGCCTTGAGGGCTTCCTGCAGAGCAGCCACCTGGTTGACCGGAATGCCACCGTCGTTGCCGGCATACAGACCCAGCACCGGCGCATTGAGCTGCCCGGCGACGTCCACCGGCGTCTTCGGCATGGCTGGCGGGATGGCGCCCAGACCACCGTACCAGGACACGCCGGCCTTGATCTTGGGGCTGTGCGCGCTGTACATCCACACCGTGCGGCCACCGCGGCACATGCCGGTGATGCCGATCTTCTTGCCGTTGACCTTGGGCTGCTGCTCGACGAACGCAACCAGGCTGTCCAGGTCGGACAGCATCTGGGTGTCGGCCAGCCTGTTGGCGGCTGCCACGACCTCGCCGATGGCGGTGATCCTGGACAGGTCGCCCGAGCGAAAGAACGGGTCCAGGGTGACGCCCACATAGCCGACCTTGGCCAGGCGGCGGCAGATGTCCTTCTGGTAGGCATGCATGCCGAAGATCTCGGGGATGACCACCACGACCGGGTACTTGCCGGCCTTGGCCGGGGCGGCCATGTAGGCGGGCATGTTGGCGCCGCCGGTCACGGACACCGTGAAGTCCAGCACCTCCAGGCCGTCGGACGGGGTGGTGATGACCGTCTGCGCCTGCAAGGGGCCGGCGGCCAGCGCAAAACCCAGCGATCCGCCTGCGGCGATGAAGCCGCGCCGGCTGGGCTTGACGCTGGGCAAAAGGCTCTCGAGGTGGGGGTCGGCAAAGGTGGCGGGTTCACGCAGCATGGGGGATCTCCTGGGTTGGGCGAAAGAAATTGGCAAGGGATGGTAGTCGCACGCGCTCAGCGCACTGCCGGCAAGGGCAAACCCCCACTCCTTTGCTAGTGGACCACGACCAGGTCGATTGGTTCCGCAACCCCGGCACAACGGCGCGCCAGGCGCACTTCTGCGGCCCGGCGCGCGTCGTAGCCCTGGGCGCGCGCAAGCTCCAGCATGGCCGTGGTAGCCAGTGCGGTGACCTGCTCCACCTTGGTATGGGTCTCCAGCTTGGCGGCCAGATTGACCGGAAGGCCGATGACCGCATATTCCAGCCGCCCCTCATGCCCGATGGCACCGTAGGTGACCCCACCACTGGCCATGCCGATGCCCACCGCTGGCGCCAGCAACTGGCTGCGCCGGCGCGTCTCGGCCCAGACGCCCAGGCCGTCGATCAGTTGCTCGGCCGTGCGCATCGCATCGGCGGCATAGGTGGACGATGGCCGCGTGGCGCCGAAGGTGATCATCACGCCGTCCCCCAGGAAGGTGATGATGCTGCCGCCATTGCGCTGCACGATCGGCACCACGATGCGCTGGTACTCGGCCAGCAGGGCGAGCAGATTGGAGGGTGACAGCGTGGCAGCCATGCGGGTAAAGCCGCGCAGGTCGATGAACATGGCGGCAGCCTCGGTCTGCCGGCCCTGGCCGGGCTGCAGGATTTCGTTGGAGCTGACGATGGAGGCCGCGACATCCGGCGCAAAGAAGCGCGAGAGCTGGTCGGCCGCGGCCTGCCCTGCCACCGAGCGGTGCAACAGGGACTGGGCCCGGCGCGCCGCGATGGCCAGCAGCAGGGTCACCACGACGATGGCGATGACCTTGTCCATCTCGCCACCGATCAGGATGTGCAGCGAGGTCATGTACTTGACGTAGTCGTCGGTGATCAACTCCACACCACCCGGCGCCCGGATCGCCAGTGCCACCAGGATCAGCCAGCCAACTGCTGCGCAGGCGCCGGCGAACAGCACATACACCGGCGACAGGCTCAGGGCGCGCAGGGCGATGAATATGAACACATAGAGCAGGGTCGGCGCCTTCAGGTAGAACGCCGCCACCTGCCCGTACTGGATGTGAAAGCTCCAGATCGTGACCATCAGCACGCTGATGTCCACCACCACCGAGACCATCAGCATCCGGTGGCCCAGCCGGTTGCGGTAGGCCAGCAGCAGCCGCAACATGGTGAACGCGCCGTACACACCCAGCGCCCAGGGCACCGGGTGCAGCATGGTGTCGGGCGGAAAGGTCTTGCGCGACAGGCTGTAGAAGACCGCAAACACCAGCACCAGCGCCATCTGCACCCAGCCGGCCAGGATCTCGTTGCCCTGGCGCTGGCGCTCCAGCGCACGCTGCACATGGCTGGGCAGGTCCTGCAGGTCGGCGCCCCGCACGCGCGCCCACAGTCCACGCAGGGACATCGCGGAAGTGTCGGCGTCGGGCAGTGCCGGGGGCGTGGGCGTCATGGCCCATTGTCGCGCGCCGGGGCACAAAACTTAAGCCCGCCAATGCGGCGAGAATCGGCACAGTCCGCGCCGGCACGGCATCAGGCCCGCGCGCGCGTGACCCCGAGGAACCCCTGCCATGCATTTCGGCCTGACGCAAGAACAGCAGATGATCGTCGACACCACCCGCGCCTTCGTCGAGAGGGAGCTCTACCCCCATGAGCGCGCGGTGGAGCGCACCGGGCAGCTCCCGCTGGAGCTGGTCCGCGAGATCCAGCGCAAGGCCATCGCCGCCGGGCTGTACGCCGCCAACATGCCCGAGTCCGTTGGCGGAGCCGGGCTCGACACACTGTCCTGGCTGCTGTACGAGAAGGAACTGGGCCGCGCCAACTACGCCCTGCACTGGACCTGCGTTGCGCGGCCGTCCAACATCCTGCTGGCAGGCAACGCGGCGCAGCGCGCGCAGTACCTGGAGCCGTGCATCCGCGGGGAGACCTGGGACTGCCTGGCCATGACCGAGCCGGGCGCGGGTTCCGACCTGCGCGGCATGAAGGCCACGGCCAGACCCGACGGCGACGACTGGATCCTGAACGGCACCAAACACTTCATCAGCCATGCCGACATCGCCGGCTTCGCGATCGTGTTCATGGCAACCGGCGAAGAGGCCACTGCGCGGGGCCCCAAAAAGAAGATCACCGCATTCTTCGTCGACAAGGGCACACCGGGATTCACGGTGCGCGAGGGCTACCGCAACGTATCGCACCGGGGCTATACCAATGCGATCCTGGACTTCGACGACTGCCGGCTGCACAAGCGCCAGATCCTGGGCGAGGTGCACCAGGGCTTCGAGCTGGCCAACACCTGGCTGGGCGCCACCCGGCTGCAGGTGGCCTCGACCTGCCTGGGTCGGGCGGACCGCGCGCTGGCGCTGGCACTGCAGTACGCGGCGGAACGCCGGCAGTTCGGGCAGCAGATCGGCAAGTTCCAGGGCGTGTCCTTCAAGCTCGCCGACATGGCCATGGAGCTCAAGGCGGCGGAGCTGCTGACCCGCGAGGCGGGCTGGAAGTTCGACCAGGGCACGGTCACCGAAGCCGACATGGCCATGGCCAAGCTCAAGGCCAGCGAAGTGCTGGCCATGGTGTCCGACGAGGCGATCCAGATCCACGGCGGCATGGGCCTGATGGACGACCTGCCGCTGGAGCGCATCTGGCGCGACGCCCGCGTCGAGCGCATCTGGGAAGGCACCAGCGAAATCCAGCGCCACATCATCAGCCGTGAACTGCTGCGGCCGCTGGGCGCCTGATGGCCATCGCACGGACAAGCCCGCCATGCGCCATGACCTGAACCGCCTGCTGCGGCCGCGCTCGATCGCGGTGATGGGCTCGGTGTGGGCCGAGAACGTGATCGCCCAGTGCCGCAAGATGGGTTTCGACGGCCCGGTCTGGCCCGTGCATCCGGCCAAGGCGCAGATCGCCGGACTGCCGGCATTCGCCTCGCTGGCGGATCTGCCGCAGCCGCCCGACGCCACCTTCATCGGCGTGAACCGGCATGCGACGGTCTCCGTGGTGCGCGAGCTCGCGGCGCTGGGCGCCGGCGGC
>JBIKTP010000133.1:0-6389 GCA_044348035.1 Burkholderiaceae bacterium | reverse complement strand
CGACCTCGGCCGGATAGATGTTCTCGCCGCCGGAGATGATCATGTCCTTGAAGCGGTCGAACAGGTAGATGTAGCCCTGGGCATCCAGATAGGCCGCGTCGCCGGTGCGCAGCCAGCCGCCCTCCATGATCGTGTCGCGTGTGGCCTGGGGCTGTTTCCAGTAGCCCTGCATGACCATCTCGGAGCGGATCCAGATCTCGCCCACGGAACCGGTGGGCGCATCATCCAGCGTGTTGGGGTCGATCACGCGCAGCTCCACCCAGGGAAGTGCGCGGCCGATGGAGCGCAGCAAGTCGGCCCGGGGGCCGTCGGGCTCGTGGTCATCGGGCAGCAGATCGACCACGGTGCCCGAGGTCTCGGTCATGCCGTAGGCCTGGATGAAGCGGCACTTCAGAACATCCAGGGCGCGGCGCAACAACACGTCGCCCATCGGCGCGGCGCCGTACATCAGCAGCTGCATGCTCGAGAGATCAGCCTGCGCCACGCCCGGCACCTCCAGCAGCAACTGCACGACCGTGGGCACGAAGAAGGTATGTGTGACCCGGTGCTTCGCGATCAGCTCGACGGCCACCGCCGCATTCACCTCGCGCATCAGCACGGTGTGGCCGCCGGCCAGCATCGTGCTGGACCCATACCCGCTGCCACCGATGTGGAACATCGGCATGGCCACCAGGTTGACGCTCTCGCGCGTCATGCCCCAGAAGTCGGCCAGCTGGCGGGTGTAGGACATGCCACGATTGGTCAGCATCACGCCCTTGGGCAGACCCGTGGTGCCCGAGGTGTACAGAAGGAGGAAGACTTCGTCGGGCCGGCCGATGTGGCCGGGGTCCGTGGCGGGCGCGGCGGCGCGCCAGGCGTCGTAGTCGGCACCCAGCACCACGACCCTGCGCAAGCCGGGCGTGGCGCGGGCCTGCGCACTGAGCAGGTCCTGCTCGGTGGCGCCGACCACGGCCACAGTGGGTGCGGCGTCGGCGACGATGGCGGTGATCTCGGGGGGCGCGAGGCGCCAGTTCAGCCCGACCAGGATGGCGCCGATCTTGTTGCAGGCGTACATCAGCTCGTAGCACTCGGCCTGGTTCTTCGTCAGCAGTGCGACCCGGTCCCCCGCGCCGACGCCGGCGGCCCGCAGCGCCTGGGCCGACTGCGAGCTGTACGCATCCAGATCGGCAAACGACCAGGTGACACCCGCGAAAGTCAGTGCCGGCGCCTGCGGCGTGTCGGCAGCATGCTGGCGGAGGATTTCGGCGAAGGTACTGGACATGGTGGCCTCGGGTTCCGGCGGTCGGTCAGTAGCTCTTGGGCAGGCCCAGGCTGTGCTGCGCCACGAAGTTGAGGATCATTTCCCGGCTCACGGGGGCCGTCTTGTGCAGGCGGGCAATGAACCACAGATCGGCCAGGCCGTATTCGAGCGCCATTCCGTTGCCGCCGTGGGTCTGGATCGCCTGGTCGAGTGCCTCCAGCGACGCGTCGGCTGCCGCGAACTTGGCCATGTTGGCGACCTCGCCGGCATCGGGAGATTCCTGGTCGGACAACTGCGCGGCACGCGCTGTCATCAGCCGGGCCTGCTGCACCGCGATGTAGGACTTGGCCAGGGGATGGGCAATCCCCTGGTGCGCGCCAATCGGGGTACTCCACACCGAGCGCTCGCCGGCGTAGTGGGCGCCTTTCTCGATGGCAAAGCGCGCAATGCCGTTGTTGATGGCGGCGGCGATGACCCGCTCCGGGTTCAGGCCGGCGAACACATGGCGCAGGCCTTGTCCTTCTTCACCGATCAGGGCTTCGGCCCCGAGCGCGACATTGTCGAAGTACAGCATGAACTGGGTCTCCGGCACGTACAGCGCGGTCTCGATGGGCGTCATGCTGATGCCCGGCGCCTTGGTGGGCACCAGGAACAGCGACAGCGCCGGACGCCCGGCCGCATCGACCGTCTCGCCCCGGCACACCACCATGATCGCGTCGGCCTCGTCGACAGCAGATGTCCAGTATTTGGCACCGCTGAGTTTCCAGCCCTTGCCGTCACGCCGGGCCGTGGTGCTGACCTTGTGGGTGTTGGTACCGGCGTCTGGCTCGGTGATCGCAAACGCGATCTTGCGCGAACCATCGGCCAGGCCGGGCAGCCACTCCTTCTTCATGGCATCGCTGCCGTGCTGCTCGATGATGGGGCCGATGATGGAGCCGATCACCAGCGACAGGACCGGGCAGCCCTGGGCGGCGGTTTCCTCGACGATGACGTTGTAGTCCGCCAGGCCACTGCCACCACCGCCGTACTGCTCGGCGATGTGGACGCCCAGGAAACCAGCCCGGGCCATCGCGTCCCAGAGTTCGACCGGTTTCGCCTTGCGCTTGACCACCTCCTGAAAGTAGCGGCGACCAAACCCACCCACCAGCTTGCCGACACTGTCCCGCAGCAGCGCATGGTGCTCGGCGGTATCAACCAGGGTGGATCCAAAAATATTCGACATGCGTGACCTCGTGCTGCCTCAACCTGACGCCGGCGGAATGGCCGGCCAATCAAAAAAACCCTTGCCGGACTTCTGTCCGAGCTCGCCGCGGGCCACCATCTCCTCCAGCAGCCGCGGCGGCGCATACCGTTCACCGAGCGCGACCTGCAGGTGGCGCGCGATGTCCAGCCGCACATCGAGACCGACGATGTCGCTCAGGCGCAGCGGGCCGATCGGGTGGCGGTAGGCGATGACCATGGCGCGGTCGATGTCCTCGGCGCTGGCCACGCCGTCCTGGAGCATGCGCATCGCTTCGAGCGATGCGATCAGGTCCAGACGGCTGGTGGCAAAACCCGGCACGTCTCCCACCGTGATGGTGGTCTTGCCGGTGGACTCGGCAAAGGCCCGGGCCATGGCGAGCGTCGTTGCGCTGGTATGCCGGCCGCGGATCAGCTCGACCATCGGCAGGGACCAGACCGGGTTGAAGAAATGCATGCCCAGGAAGGTCGCCGGATCGCGTACCGATGCGGCCAGCTGGTCGATCGACAAAGCGCTGGTGTTGGTGGCAATGATGCGCGGGTTGCGCGCGTCGATCTGGGCCAGCACCTGCTGCTTGAGGGCCAGCCGTTCGGGCACGGTCTCGACGACCAGGTCCAGGCCTAGCGGCAGCTCGGTGGCGGACGCCACCCGCTGCACGCCCTGGCTCACCTGCGCGACCTGCGCGGGCGAGAGCTTGCCGCGTTTGGCACCGGCCTGGGCCACGTCGGACAGCGTCTGCTGCACGGCACGGGCGCGGGTGTCGTTGGGCTCGACCACGGTGACACTCCACCCTGCGGCGGCATACACATAGACGATGCCGACACCCATGGTGCCACCACCCACCACGGCCATGGCGCGCGACGCGCCCCCAACGGAACGCGTGTCGCTCATGGCGTCACTCCTGCAACAGACAGGCGGGCCGCGGCGAGCAGCCCGGATGCGGCCTGGCTGCTCAGCGGCCCGCAGCCACCTGGAGCAATTGAGGGGGTTCCGCGGCCAGACTGCCGCCCTTCGCACCGACCATCGACATGACCAGGCTGGCCACCCCGTCGGCCGTCTGCTCCTTGGAGAGCCGGCCGCCCGGCCGGTACCAGAACTGGGACCAGGCCACGATGCCGATGATGGACAGTGCAGCCAAGCCCACATCGGCCACGTGAAACTCGCCGGCCTCCACGCCCTGTGCAATCACCTGCTCCAGCCGATGACCGAAATCCCGTCGCAGCTGGTTGATGTTCTTGCAGACGTCCGCGTCGAGCTCCTTCTCCTCGCGGCTGTAGATCACCGAATGCGCCTGGTGCGTCAGCAGCGAATACATGAAGTCGCGCGCGATCATGGCCAGTTTCTCCGACGGCGTGCCTGGTTGGCTGGACGCGCGGTTCAGGGCCTCGTGCGAGACGATCAGCGCCCGCGAGCAGATCTCGGCCAGCAGGTCGTGCTTGGACTTGAAATGCGAATAGATGAAGGGCTTGGTGACATGGATCGCATCGGCCACCTCTTCCAGGGTGGTCTTGGCGTAACCCTTGCTGTAGAAGATCTCGACCGCAGCCGCCACGATGGTCTCGCGCTTGAGGCGCCAGACCGCGTCGCGGATGTCCTCCGTGGCGTGGTTTTCGCCCGCCGGCCGCCGTGCGGCGCGGGTGGCCATGGTCTTGGAAACGGATCGGGGTTTCGCGCGGGTCTTCATTGTTTTGAGCATATCGCAACCCCACAAGGGCCTGGAGAACGGGCAGTTCACGCATGGCTGCCCCCGTTGATCTGGATGCCCTGCCCGGTGACATGGCTGGACATGTCCGAGGCGAGGTAGACCATGAGCTGGGCCACCTCCTGCGGCAAGGCGTAACGGCCGTCCGGGATCGACGCTGCGCGCTGTTCGCGCAGCTTCTCGGCACCCTCGGGGGCCTGGCCGGCCTCGATGTCGCGCAGCATCGGCGTGTCCACCGGGCCGGGGCAGACGGCGTTGACCCGCACGCCCTTGCGCGCCACCTCCAGTGCCGTGCTTTTGGTCAGGCCCAGCACCGCATGCTTGCTGGCGGCATAGGGTGCCAGGTTGCGCGTGCCGATGTAGCCAGCCAGCGAGGCGGTGTTGACGACCGCGCCGCTGCGCTGCGCGATCATCACCGGCAGCACATGCTTGAGGCCGAGGAAGACCCCGCGCACGTTGATCGCCATCACGCGGTCGAACAACTCGTCCGGGTAATCGACGACCGGTGCCACTGCGCCCTGCCAGGCAGCGTTGTTCATGAAGACATCGATGCGGCCCCAGGCCTCGCAGGCGGCAGCGACATACTGGACGACATCTTCGGAGCGGCTCACATCCGCCGCCAGGAACTGCGCGCTGCCGCCCTGGCTGCGCACCAATGCGGCCGTCTCTTCACCGGTCTCGCGGGACAGGTCGACCACCAGCACGCTGGCGCCCAGCTCCGACAGGGCGAGCGACACCGCGCGGCCGATGCCGCCACCGGCACCGGTCACGATGGCGGCCTTGCCGGAAAAATCGATCTTCATGCCTGAACAGCCGCTTGCGCAGTCACGGCGGCTGCGCAGGCGGCGGGCGCCGCGCGCAGATGGAACCCGGAGTAGCCCTCGGCGGCGCATTTCTGCAGGATGCGCCGGTATCCGCGCACACCGCCGGAGTAGGGCATGAACACCCGCGGCTTGCCCGCCACCTCGGCGCCGTTGTAGTAGGAGTCGGCGGTGAGGTAGAGGGTTTCCTTGGCGCGGTCGTTCACATGCTGCACCCACTCGCGCTCGGCCTGGGGGTCGGCCTCGAACTCGACCAGGCGCTCGCTGTCCATCTTGCGGATGAGTGCGGCCAGCCAGTCGATCTGCTCCTCGGTGGAGACCATCACATTGCTCAGCAGCGAGGGGCTGCCCGGGCCCACGACGATCAGCATGTTGGGGAAGTCGGCCACCGACACGCCGAGTTGCGTGACCGGGCCTGCCGACCACTTGGCCTTGAGGGTGTTGCCGCCCCGGCCCACGATCTCGGGCTTGAGCAGCGAGCCTGTGAACGCGTCGAAGCCGGTCGCGAAGATGATGATGTCGAAGCCGTGTGACTTTGCCGTGGTGCGGATGCCTTCCGGCGTGAATTCGACGATCGGGGATTCGCGCAGGTCGGCGAGCTCCACGTTGTCACGGTTGAATGCCTGGAAATAGCCGCTGTCCACCGAGGGGCGGCGCGCCGCGAACGGATGGCCCTTGGGCGTGAGCTTGTCGCGCACCACCGGGTCGTTGATGACCGCGCCGATCTTGCGCCGGATGAATTCCGCCGCGGTGTCGTTCGCCGGCTTGGACAGCAGGATGTCATGGTAGGCCAGCGCGAACCCGAAGCCGTAGCGGTTCCAGGCGGCCTCGTAGACCTTCTCGCGTTCTTCGGGGCTGACATCCAGCGCCGACTGGCGGTTGGGCATGAAACCCAGGCCGGTGGGCGAGTTCCAGGCCTGCTCGCGCCGGGCCCGGTAGTTGGCCTTGACCTGCCGGTCTTCCTCGTCGGTCACCGGCGCGTTGGCCGCCGGGATGCTGTAGTTGGCGGTGCGCTGGAACACGGTGAGGTGGGCAGCCTCCTTCGCGATGACAGGTGTCATCTGCATGCCGGACGAGCCGGTGCCGATGATCGCAACGCGCTTGCCGGCAAACTCGACCTTGTGCCTGGGCCACACGCCGCTGTGGATGATCTCTCCCTGGAAGCTGTCCTGCCCGGGGTAGGACGGGCGCTTGGTGGTCGACAACTGACCCACGCACATCACGAAAAACTGGGCCACCCATTCGCGGCCGTCTTCGGAGCGGATGGTCCAGCGGGCGACGACCTCGTCGTACTTCGCGCTTGCCATGCGAGTCTTGAAGCAGATGTCCTTGCGCAGATCGAAGCGGTCGGCCACATGGTTGATGTAGCGCAGGATCTCGGGCTGG
>JBIKTP010000002.1:0-17849 GCA_044348035.1 Burkholderiaceae bacterium | reverse complement strand
TGGATAGTACGTAGGCAAAACCCCCTACCCGTCCCGGGTCCATTCAGCCGGGACCGCACCGTCACTGGTAGCTGCGTGCGTCCTCGATGACCTTGCCATCGTTGGGCAGGCTGCCCGGCAAGACCAGCTCCACGTCACCGCGCAGCTTGGTGACATCGCGAATCGCCTCCCCGATCTTGGTCGCAAGCCCCTCGGGGCCACCGCTCGAGGTTTCGACGCGCAAGGTCATCGCGTCATTGGCCATGGCGCCGGTAACGACCAGCCGGGCACGCACCACCTCGGGGAAACGCTTGGCGATCTCGTTGACCTGCCCGGGATGCACGAACATGCCCCGGATCTTGGTGGTCTGGTCGGCACGCCCCATCCAGCCCTTGATGCGGCGATTGGTGCGCCCGGTAGGGCAGGGCCCGGCCATCACCGCACTCAGGTCGCCGGTGCCGAAACGCACCAGCGGATAGACCGGGTTCAGGCTGGTCACGACCAGCTCGCCCACCTCGCCGTCGGGCACAGGGTCGCCGGTGCCGGGGCGCACGATCTCGACCAGCACACCCTCGTCGATCACCAGACCCTCGCGCGCTCGGGTCTCGTAGGCGATCAGCCCGACGTCGGCGGTTGCAAAACACTGGTACCCCTGGACCCCTCGGGCCAGGAACCAGTCGCGAAGGCTGGGCGGAAAGGCTTCACCGCCAAACATGGCCTTGCGCACGCTGGGCAAGGCAACGCCCATGTCCGCCGCCTTCTCCAGGATGATCTTCAGAAAACTCGGCGTGCCGATATAGCCGGCCGGCTGCAACTCGGCCATGGCCTGCACCTGCTGCTCGGTCTGGCCCGTGCCACCGGCGAACACGGTGCAACCCAGCGCGTGCGCGCCGGTTTCCATCATGGATCCGGCGGGCACGAAGTGGTAGCTGAAACAGTTGTGGATCAGTTCTCCAGGGCGGAAACCGGCCGCGAAGATGGCGCGCGCCATTCGCCAGTAATCCCGCGCCGTGCCCTCGGGCTCGTAGATCGGGCCCGGGCTTGCGAACAGCCGCGGCATCCCGGCACCGTATCCCACCGTGCTGAACCCGCCGAACACATCCCCACCTGCGGCACGCGCCGCCTTCTGACGCTCGTGCAGATCGGACTTTCGGGTCACCGGCAAACGGGCCAGCGCGGCGCGATCACGCACCGATGCAGCATCGACGCCCTGCAACAGCTGTGCAAAGGCAGGGCTGGAGGCCTGGGCGTGGGCCACCTGGGTCGGCAGCAGGGCAAACTGGTCGGCGTCGCGCTGCGTCGATGTTCGGGTTTCCAGGGCGTCGAAGTGGTCGGTGTTCATCATGGGTCCTTCCGGGGGCTCGTGTCTCGGTCCTGGATCAGGCCAGCCAGCGCTTGCGGCGCTTGTAGCTCTTGCCGTCCTTGAAGGACTTGCGTTCGCCACCTCCCACGCCGAGATAGAACTCCTTGACGTCCTCGTTGCTGGCCAGGTCAGCGGCCAGGCCGTCCATGACGATGCGGCCCGACTCCATGATGTAGCCATAGTCGGCATAACGCAGCGCCATGTTGGTGTTCTGCTCGGCCAGCAGGAAGGTCACCTTCTCCTTGCGGTTGAGGTCCTTCACGATCTCGAACACCTCCTCGACGATCTGCGGGGCCAGCCCCATCGAGGGCTCGTCGAGCAGCATCACGCTGGGGTTGGTCATGAGCGCGCGCCCGATGGCACACATCTGCTGCTCGCCACCCGAGGTGTAGGCTGCCTGCGAGGCGCGGCGGGTCTTCAGGCGCGGGAAATAGGTGTACACCTTTTCCAGGTTGCGTGCGATTTCTGCCTTGTCCTTGCGGGTATAGCCGCCCGTGAGCAGGTTCTCCTCGATCGTGAGGTGGGCGAAGCAATGCCGGCCCTCCATCACCTGCACCACACCGCGGTTGACCAGGTCGGCCGGCGTGAGGTTCTCGATGCGCTCGCCGCGCAGCTCGATCGAGCCCTTGGTGACGGCGCCCCGCTCGCCTTGCAGCAGGTTGGAGATCGCACGCAGCGTGGTGGTCTTGCCAGCCCCGTTGCCGCCCAGCAGGGCCGCAATCTTGCCCTCGGGCACGTTCAGCGACACGCCCTTGAGCACCAGGATCACGTGGTTGTAGATCACCTCGATGCCGTTGACGTTGAGGACGGTGTTTGCAGTAGTCATGGGTTGTTGCCGTTACCTGGGGGCAGCATTGCAGACAATGCCGAGGGAGCGACCGTCAGTGCGGCGACGGGCGCCGGATGCGGACCGGGCGAGCGCACCACGGCGGCGCGCCCCCCGGACCAAGCGCAAGGATCAGGACTGGCAGTCCTGGCCACTGCGGCGCACGAGCTTCTTCTCGGCGGCATATTTGTCCGCCGATGCGCGCACCAGCGGACGGATCACCTGATCATCGGCCTCGATCCAGTCCGAGCTCCAGACGAACTTGCTGCCATCCCAGGTATGAACCCGGGCTGCTGTCGCGCCCATGTGGTCGACACAGCTGGTCGATACCGGCCGCATCACGCCCTTGAAGCCGAGCGCATCGAGCTTGGCCTGCGTCAGGTTCAGGTTCTCGTAGCCCCAGCGCGCCTGCTCGCCCGTCACGACCTTGCCCTTGCCAAACCGATCCTGGGCAGCGCGAACACCCTCCACCGCCAGCATCGCGCCCACGACACCGCGCATGTACAGCACGCTGCCGACCTCGTCCTTGGGACCCGTGCCCTGGCCTTTGGCATGCACCTTCTCCAGGATCTCCTTGACCACCTGCGACTGCGGCTCCGCCCCGTGCTGCATCATCACCGCGCTGTAGCCCTTCGCGCCCTGGCCCAGGTCCTTGAGGTCCGGCTCGGCGCCCGACCACCAGGTGCCGAACATCCTTTCACGCGGATATCCCACCGCCTGCGCCTCCTTGAGGGCGGTCGGGGTCATGACGCCCCAGGTCTGCAGGATCACGTAATCGGGCTGCTGCTGGCGCACCTGCAGCCAGGTGGCCTTCTGCTCCACGCCTGGCGCGGCGATCGGCAGCAACTGCAAGGTGAAACCGTACTGGGCCGCGCGCTCCTGCAGGATGGGCAGCAGTTCCTTGCCGAACGCGCTGTCGTGGTACCCGACGCCGATTTTCTTGCCCTTGAGCTTGTCCATGCCGCCGGCCTTGTTGCCGATATGCTTGAGCAAAGCGTCACCAGCCACCCAGTAGTGGCCGATCAGCGGGAAGTTCCACTTGAAGATGCCCCCGTCGGCCGAGTCGCTGCGACCATAGCCCGAGGTGATCATCGGGATCTTGTCGTTCGGAATCTTCTCGGTCAGCGCAAAGGTGATGCCGGTGGACAGGGGCTGGAACACCGTCGCGCCACCGTGCTTGCCCTTGAGGCGTTCGTAGCACTCGACACCGCGCGCAGTGTCGTAGGCGGTCTCGCATTCCTCGGTCAGCGTCCGGACACCGTTGATCCCGCCCCGCGCATTGACCAGCTTCATGTAGTCGTTGTGGCCATTGGCCCAGGGCGTGGCGTTCGGCGCCACCGGGCCGGTGCGGCCCGTCAGCACGGGAAAGAACTGCTCCTTGGCCTGGGCAAAGGCGCCGGCCCCAGCGCCGGCCAGCAGCACGGCCAGGGCAACATTACGAATTTTCACGGGAAGTCTCCTTGAAGTATCGGCACCTGAGTGCCTGCGGTTGACGAACGAAAACACAGCGAAAAACGGATATCAATGCGGAAACGGCCACAGACGCATCTTCTGCTTGCCGATGCTCCACAAACGCGCCAGCCCATGCGGCTCGACGATCAGGAACCAGACGATCAACGCGCCGAAGATCATGGTCTCGGCATGCGAGATGCCGGCGGTCGAGATCTCCACGCCGAACAGGCTGCCCAGGGCGGGCAGGAAGCGGTTGAGCACGATCGGAAGCACCACGATGAAACCGGCGCCGAAGAAGCTGCCCATGATCGAACCCAGGCCGCCGATGATCACCATGAACAGCAGCTGGAACGAGCGGTCGACCGAGAAAGCGGCTGGCTCCCAGGAACCCAGGTAGACAAACCCCCACAGTCCGCCGGCCACGCCGACGATGAAGGAGCTGACGGCGAAAGCGGTGAGCTTGGCGTACATCGGACGGATGCCGATCACCGCGGCGGCGACATCCATGTCGCGGATCGCCATCCATTCCCGCCCGATCGCGCCGCGCACCAGGTTCTTCGCCATGAGGGCGAACACCACCAGGAAACCCAGGCAGAACAGGTACTTGGACGTGGGCGTGTTGATGCCCCAGCCCAGGAAGCTGAGGTTGGAGACCGCCACCGAGCCGGACGAACTGTTGTTGGTGAACCAGCTCACGCGCAGGAACGCCCAGTCACAGAAGAACTGCGCGGCAAGCGTCGCCACCGCGAGGTACAGACCCTTCACGCGCAGACTGGGGACGCCGAACACGATACCGACCAGGGTCGCGAAGAACCCGCCGGACAGCAGCGCCACGATCAGGGGCATTCCATCGATGCGCACAAAGGTGTTGTAGGCCGCGTAGGCGCCCACTGCCATGAAGCCGCCGGAGCCCAGCGAGATCTGCCCGCAATACCCCACCAGGATGTTCACCCCCAGGGCAGCGAGCGAGAGGATCAGGAAAGGCACCAGGATGGCGGACTTCAGATAGTCGTCCGCCAGCAGTGGCACACCGATTGCTGCGAAGCCGATCAGTGCCAGCACCGCCCAGCGGTCCTGGGTGATCGGGAAGATCTGCTGATCGGCCCGGTAGGAGGTCTTGAATTGGCCGTTTTCTCTGTAGAACATGGGTAGCAGCGCTCAGACGCGGTCAATGATTTTTTCGCCGAACAGCCCCTGGGGACGGACCATCAGCACGATCAGGGCCAGTACATAGGCGAACCAGATTTCGATTCCGCCCCCGACATAGGGCCCCAGGAACACCTCCGAGAGCTTCTCGCCCACACCGATGATCAGCCCACCCAGGATGGCGCCCGGCACCGACGTGAGTCCGCCCAGGATCACCACCGGCAAGGCGCGCAACGCGACGGTGGTCAGCGAGAACTGCACCCCCAGCTTGCTGCCCCAGATCATTCCCGCCACGAGCGCGGTGAGCCCCGCGACACACCAGACGATGACCCAGATCCGGTTGAGCGGGATGCCGATCGACTGGGCCGCCTGGTGGTCGTCGGCGACCGCCCGCAAGGCCCGCCCGGTCGAGGTTTTCTGGAAGAAGAGGCTCAGCGAAGCCACCAGCAAGGCGGCGATCAGCGCGGCATACAGGTCTTCCTTGTTGATCAGCAGTCCGCCCGGGAACACATCCTGCAGCACCATGACGGGGTCCTTGGGCATGCCGATATCGATCTTGTAGCTGGCGCTGCCGAAGATGGACTGGCCGGCGCCGTCCAGAAAGTAGCTGATGCCAAGGGTCGCCATCAACAGCGTGGCTCCCTCCTGGTTGACCAGATGGCGCAACACCAGGCGCTCGATCAACCAGGCCACGACGAACATGATGGCGCCGGCGATCAGGAACGCCAGCAGATTGGCGATGATCCGGTTGTCGATCCCGATCCATTGCGGGATCCACTCTGCCAAGCGGGCCATCGCCAGCGCAGCGAACAGCACCATCGCGCCCTGCGCGAAATTGAACACGCCGGAGGCCTTGTAGATCAGCACAAAGCCCAGCGCCACCAGCGAATACAGCATGCCGGCCATCAGGCCGCCGAGCAGTGTCTCCAGAAAGAATCCCATGTTTGCCTGTCCTGTCTTCGTCTAGTGGGAGGTGCCGAGATAGGCGCTGATCACATCGGGGTTGTTGCGCACCTCGTCCGGGGTGCCGTCGCCGATCTTCTTGCCGTAGTCGAGCACGACGACGCGATCCGAGATATCCATCACCACGCCCATGTCGTGCTCGATCAGCACCACCGTGGTTCCGAATTCGTCGTTGATGTCGAGCACGAAGCGGCTCATGTCCTGCTTCTCCTCGAGGTTCATGCCGGCCATCGGCTCGTCGAGCAGCAGCACCTGGGGTTCCATGGCCAGCGCCCGGCCCAGGTCCACACGCTTCTGCAGACCGTACGGAAGCTGGCCGACGGCGGTCTTGCGGAAGGCCTGGATCTCGAGGAAGTCGATGATCTTCTCGACAAACTCGCGGTGCGCGGTCTCCTCGCGCTCGGCCGGCCCGATGCGCAGGGCCTGCAGGAACAGGTTGCTCTTGATGCGCATGTTGCGCCCGGTCATGATGTTGTCGATGACGCTCATGCCCTTGAACAGCGCCAGGTTCTGGAACGTGCGCGCGATGCCCATGCTGGCCACCTGCCGGCTGTTCATGTGGCTGAAGGTCTGGCCCTTGAAGCTGATGCGGCCCTGCTGCGGCGTGTAGACGCCGTTGATGCAGTTCAGCATCGAGCTCTTGCCCGCGCCGTTCGGCCCGATGATGGCCCGGATCTCGCGTTCGCGGACATCGAACGAGATGTCGGTCAGCGCCTTGACACCGCCAAAGGACAGGCTGATGTTCTTCACATCCAGGATCACGTCGCCGATGAGCTTGCCGCCAGGCAGGGGCGCCACCGGGCCAGTCGCTGGCCGCGTCGTATCCGGGCCGGCACCGGCCTTGCCCGCCGCCATCGCCGATTCGATCGTGCTGCCGCTCATGCTGCTTCCTTCACTGGCGCGAACGTCTTCGCGTCGGATATCTTGAGGGTGGCGCTGACGCTGCCGGAGCGGCCATCCTCGAACTTCACCGTGGTCGCGATGTACTGCTCGGTCTTGCCGCCATACAGCGCATCCACCAGGGGCTGGTAGCGCTCGGCAATGAAGCCGCGCCGCACCTTGTTCGTGCGCGTGAGCTCTCCGTCGTCGGCGTCCAGCTCCTTGTGCAGCACCAGGAACCGGCTGACCTGGCTGCCCGCCAGCAGCGTGTCGCGGCTCAGATCGGCGTTGACCTTCTCCACGCATTCCCGGATCAGCTGGTAGACCTCCGGCTTCTGGGCCAGGTCGGTGTAGCCGGCGTACGGCAGGTTGCGCCGCTCGGCCCAGTTGCCCACCGCATCGACATCGATGTTGACCATGACGCAGACCTTCTCGCGACCGTCGCCGTAGGCCACCACCTCCTTGATGTGGGGGAAGAACTTCAGCTTGTTCTCGACGTACTTGGGCGCGAACATCGCGCCATCGTTCGCGCCACCGCGGATGCGGCCCACGTCCTTGACGCGGTCGATGATCTTCAGGTGGCCCTGCGCATCGATGAAGCCGGCGTCGCTGGTGTGGTACCAGCCGTCGGCGGTCAGCACCTCGGCAGTGGCGGCATCGTTCTTGTAATAGCCCTTGAGCAGACCGGGCGAGCGGACAAGAATCTCGCCGTTGTCCGCCAGCTTGATCTCCACGCCTGCGATCGGCACGCCGACGGTATCGGCGCGCGCCTCATGGTCCGGCTGCAGACAGACGAACACCGCGGTTTCGGTCGACCCGTAGAGCTGCTTGAGGTTGACACCGATCGCGCGGTAGAAGGTGAACAGGTCCGGGCCGATGGCCTCGCCCGCGGTATAGGCCACGCGCACGCGGTTCATGCCCAGGTTGTTGCGCAACGGGCCATACACCAGCCAGTTGCCCAGCTGGTACATCAGCCGGTCGGCCAGGCCCACGCTGCGGCCGTCCATCAGCGCCGGACCGGCCCTCTGGGCCACGGCCATGAACGTGCGGAACATCGCACGCTTGATCGCTCCGGCGTCTTCCATGCGGATCATCACGCTGGTGAGCAGGCCCTCGAACACCCGCGGCGGCGCGAAATAGTAGGTCGGGCCGACCTCCTTGAGATCGATGTTGACGGTCGCCGCCGACTCGGGGCAGTTCACCACATAGCCGCAGGCCAGCCACTGCGAGTAGCTGAAGATGTTCTGGCCGATCCAGGCTGGCGGCAGATAGGCCAGCACTTCCTCGCGCTCGGTCAGGTGGTCGAAATCGGCACCGGCACGGGCCCGGTCGAGCAGGCTGTTGTGGGTGTGCACCACGCCCTTGGGGTTGCCCGTCGTGCCGGAGGTGAAGAACATCGCTGCCACATCAGCCGGCACGGCCTTGTCGACCTCGGCCTGGAAGAAACCGGCATGGATCTGCGCGAACGCCTTGCCAGCGCCCAGCAGCTCCTCGATCGCTGCCAGCCCGGGCTCGTCGTACTTGCGCAGGCCGCGCGGATCGTCGAAGTAGATGTGACCCAGTTGCGGGCAACGGTCCCGGATCTCCAGCAACTTGTCGACCTGCTCCTGGTCCTCGGCGAAAGCGAAACGCACCTCGGCATTGTTGATGGGGAACACGCATTCCGCAGCCACGGCATCCTGGTACAGCGGGACCGGGATTGCGCCCAGCGACTGCGCAGCCAGCATGGTGGCATACAGGCGCGGCCGGTTGGCCCCTACGACCACCATGTGCTCGTCGCGCCGCAGACCGGCCTGGTGCAGGCCGCAGGCCAGATGTTCGACCATCCGGGCCAGCGCGGACCACGACAGGGTCTGCCAGATGCCGTATTCCTTTTCGCGCATGGCAGGTGCCGCCGGCCTTTCGGCGGCGTGTTTGAGCAGCAGTCTTGGAAAAGTTGTTTGCACCTTGCGTCCTTGTATCCGTCCTCTGGCCGCGAATATAGAAAGATATTTGACGTCAGGATGTCAATGCGACGACAATTGAACGCCGAAGGCCCTAGGGCTTTCCCTAGGTTTTCCCACAACTGACACCAGGCTTGCTTCTTTTCTGCGCCATGTCAACCGAAAGCGCCCTGCACCGCCGCCGCCGCCCAGCACGCAATGACGAACTCGACGCCATCCCGTGGCTGTCCGTGCTCGACGCGCGCCAGCGCGAACGCGTGTGCCTGGAGATACAGGTCACCGACGCGCATCCCGGCGACTTCGTGTGCCGTACCGCGCGGCCGGTCACCTACTGGTTCGGCGTGATCGACGGGCTGCTGAAGATGAGCAGCGACAACGCCGAGGGCCAGACCATGACCTATACCGGGATCCCGCCTGGCGGCTGGTTTGGCGAAGGCACCGCCCTCAAGCGCGAGCCCTACCGCTACAACATCCAGGCACTGCGCAAGTCCATCGTCGCCGGCCTGCCGGTGGACAGCTTCCACTGGCTGCTGGACCACTCGATCGGCTTCAACCGCTTCGTGATGAACCAGATCAACGAGCGGCTGGGCCAGTTCATCGCCGCGCGCGAGATCGACCGCATGAACAACCCCGACGCCCGCGTGGCGCGCAGCCTGGCCGCCCTGTTCAACCCGGTGCTGTACCCTGGCGTGGGCGAGATGCTGCGCATCACACAGCAGGAGCTGGCCTATCTGGTGGGTCTGTCGCGCCAGCGCGTCAACGAGGCGCTCAATGCGCTGCAGGCCCAGCAGGTGATCCGGGTGGAATACGGCGGCCTGCGCGTGCTCGATCTGGACGCCCTGCGCTCCAGCGTTTTCCTGAAACAGCCCCGATGACATCCACACCACCCCCTGGCGGATTCCGCCGCGCTGCACCGCCACCCGGTGCCCGACCCCGCCCGCCCGGAGCGGCCAGTGCGCCGGTGGAAGGCGGCACGATCCGGCTCAACAAGCGCATGGCCGAACTCGGCATGGCCTCGCGACGCGAGGCAGACGACTGGATCGGCCGCGGCTGGGTCAAGGTGGACGGTCAGGTCGCCAGCATGGGCATGCAGGTCGGGCCGCTTGCGCGCATCGAAGTCGCCCGGCAGGCACAAGGGCAGCAGGCCAACCAGGTCACCATCCTGGTCAACAAGCCCATGGGCATCGTCAGTGGCCAGGCCGAGGATGGCCACCTGCCGGCCATCACGCTGGTGCAGCCGCAGAACCGCTGGGCCGAGGACAACGCGCGCTTTTTCTTTCATCCGCGCCAGCTCCAGAGCCTGGTGCCGGCCGGCCGGCTGGACATCGACTCGATCGGCCTGCTGGTGCTGACCCAGGACGGCCGTGTGGCACGCCAGCTGATCGGCGAGGATTCGGTGATGGAAAAGGAATACCTGGTCCGCGTGGCGACGCTGGGTCGGGGCCCGGCCCCCGGGGGCGGCGACCCGCTGGCAACGATCCACGAGAACGACCCGGTCACCACCAACGTGCAGGCGGTCTTCCCGCGGGAGAAACTGGAGTTGCTGCGCCATGGGCTGTCGCTCGACGGCCAGCAGCTCAAGCCGGCGAAGATCAGCTGGCAGAACCCCGAACAGCTTCGGGTGGTGCTGACCGAGGGCAAGAAACGCCAGATCCGGCGCATGTGCGAGCTGGTCGGCCTCAAGGTGGTGGGGCTCAAGCGGGTGCGTATCGGGCAGGTCATGCTGGGCAATCTGCCGCTCGGGCAGTGGCGCTATCTGGCGCCGCACGAGAAGTTCTGATGGCACCCACCCCGCCTGCCGGACCCGTCTCACCCGCCGCACGGCACCTGCGGGCCTCGGATCTGCGCGGCATGGTCCACCTCGCGGCACAGGCAACGGTCGGTGTGAGTCGCATCGCCGAAGGCGTGCACCAGGCCGTCTGGAGCCAGCTGGGCATGCCGGCGGGCCGGGTTCCGGGGCGAACCCGCGGCGTCACCGGCCTGGCCTACCGCAGCGTCGAGGGCATCGCCCGCCTGGTCGCCGGGGGGTCCTCCGGACTGCTGGCAAGCCTGGAGCCATTCCTGGCGGCTGAACACCCGGAACGCGCGGCAAGCCCGCAGCGCCTGGCCGTGCTGGCGGCCCTGAACGGCGTGCTGGGGGACCGGCTCCACGCCAGCCGCAACCCGCTGGCCCTCCCGATGGTCCTGCGGTGGCGGGGGACCGACGTCGCACCGGCGTCACCGCCGCCGGAAATCCGCCACGGTCCGCGCCTGCTCCTGATGTTGCATGGCCTGTGCATGAACGAGCTGCAGTGGCAGGTCTCCACGCCCGAGGGCACCTTCGATCACGGAGCCCTGCTCGGGCAGGGCCTGCAGGCGCCTGTGCTGTACCTGCGCTACAACTCCGGCCGCCACATCTCGGACAACGGAGCCGACCTGGCCGTGCTGCTCGAACAATTGCTTGGCGGCGCCGCGGCCGGGCCCGCCCGGCGCCTCAGCGTGGTGGCCCACAGCATGGGCGGACTGCTCATCCGCAGCGCCGTCGACCAGGCGGCGCGGCAGGGCATGGCGTGGCCCGCGCGGCTGCGGGATATCGTCTTCCTCGGCACGCCCCACCACGGGGCGCCGCTGGAGCGGGCCGGCAGCGTCATCGACACCATGCTGGGCAGCACGCCCTGGAGCCGACCGTTCGCACGGCTGGGGCATATGCGCAGTGCGGGCATCACCGACCTGCGCCATGGCTCGGTGCGCAGCACCGACTGGCAGGGTCGCGACCGGTTCGGCAGCGGGGCGGCCCATCACCAGCATGTTCCCTTGCCCGAAGGCGTGAGCTGCTACACGGTTGCCGCCACCCTGGCCAGCCAGCGCAGCCGGGCTGCCGACCGCCTGGTGGGCGACGGCCTGGTGCCCCTGCGCAGCGCGCTGGGGCTCAACGACGATCCGTCGCGCAGGCTGGTGTTCGCGCGCGAGGCGCAGTGCATCGCCTGGCGCACCGGGCACATGGCCCTGCTGCGCAGCCCGGTGGTCGCCGCCCGGCTGGCGGCCTGGCTCGCGTAGCCCGTCGCCAGAAGGGGCTTGAATGCCCGCCGATCGCCCATAATTGCGGGTTGCCCGCGGCGCTGGTTCTGACCGGCCGCTCACGCACTGTCGTACTTGAAACCCTTCGCACCCACCATGACCAAGCAAACTCTTTCCTTCCAGGCCGAAGTGGCGCAACTGCTGCACCTGGTCACCCACTCCCTGTATTCGAACAAGGAAATTTTCCTGCGCGAGCTGATCTCCAACGCGTCGGATGCCTGTGACAAGCTGCGCTTCGAGGCACTCAACGCGCCCGCACTGTTCGAAGACGCGCCCAACCTGGAAGTGCGCGTCAGCGTGGACAAGAATGCCCGCACGCTGACCATCACCGACAACGGCATCGGCATGAGCCAGCAGGAAGCCATCGAGCATCTGGGCACCATCGCCAAGAGCGGCACCAAGGATGTCGTCTCCAAGCTCAGCGGCGACCAGAAGGCCGACTCCCAGCTCATCGGGCAGTTCGGCGTGGGCTTCTATTCCGGTTTCATCGTCGCCGACAGGATCACCGTCGAATCCCGCCGCGCCGGCCTGCCGGCTGCCGAAGGCGTGCGCTGGATCAGCGGCGGCGCCGGCGATTTCGAGGTGGAAACCATCGAGCGGGCGCACCGCGGCACCAGCGTGATCCTGCACCTGCGCGACGACGCGGCCGAGTACACCGGAGCCTGGAAGGTCAAGGGCATCATCAGCAAGTACTCCGACCACATCAGCCTGCCCATCCTCATGCAGAAAGAGGAATGGAAGGAAGGCGAGAAGATCGAGGGCGACGAGTCCGGCGCCACCAAGGGCGGCGAGATGGTCACCACCGACGAGTGGGAGACCGTCAACAAGGCCAACGCCATCTGGGCCCGCGCCAAGAAGGACATCACGCCGGAGCAGTACACCGAGTTCTACAAGCAGATCAGCCACGACTTCGACGAGCCCCTGGCGCACACGCACAACCGGGTCGAAGGCAGCACCGAATACACCCAGCTGCTCTTCCTGCCGGCCAAGGCACCGTTCGACCTGTGGAACCGCGACAAGAAGGGGGGCCTGAAGCTGTACGTCAAGCGCGTCTTCATCATGGATGACGCCGAGGCCCTGCTGCCGACCTACCTGCGCTTCGTCAAGGGCGTGGTCGACTCTGCCGACCTTCCCCTCAACGTCAGCCGCGAACTGCTGCAGGAAAGCCGCGACGTGCGCGCGATCCGCGAAGGCTGCACCAAGCGGGTGCTCAGCATGCTGGAAGACCTGGCGCGCAACGATGTGGCGCCCAAGGCAGAGGCTGGCGCCGATGGCGTGACCGACGTCGTCAGCGAGGAGGACAAGGCCGCCGCTGCGGCCAATGCCGGCAAGTACACGGAGTTCTACGCCGAGTTCGGCGCCGTGCTCAAGGAAGGTCTGGGCGAGGACTTCACCAACAAGGAACGCCTGGCCAAGTTGCTGCGTTACGCATCGAGCACCACCGACAGCGTCAGCGTCTCGCTGGCCGACTACAAGGCACGCATGAAGGAGGGCCAGGAGGCCATCTACTACATCACTGCCGACACGCTGGCAGCCGCCCGCAACAGCCCGCAACTCGAAGTGTTCAAGAAGAAGGGCATCGAAGTCATTCTGATGACCGACCGTGTCGACGAGTGGGCGCTGAACTACCTGCAGGATTTCGACGGCACCCCGATGCAGAGCGTGGCCAAGGGCGCGGTCGATCTGGGCAAGCTGCAGGACGAAGCCGAGAAGAAGGCCGCCGAGGAGGCTGCCGAAGCCTTCAAGCCGGTGCTGGCCAAACTCAAGGAAGCCCTCAAGGACAAGGCGGAGGATGTCCGGGTCACCACCCGGCTGGTCGACAGCCCGGCCTGCCTGGTGGTGAAGGACCACGGCATGAGCACGCAACTGGCGCGCATGCTCAAGCAGGCCGGTCAGTCAGCGCCCGACGTCAAGCCGGTGCTGGAGGTGAATGCCGACCATGCGCTGGTGAAGAAGCTCGACGGCTCGGTGCATTTCCATGACCTCGCCCACATCCTGTTCGACCAGGCGCTGCTCGCCGAAGGCGGCCTGCCCGACGACCCGGCCGCCTACGTGCGTCGGGTCAACGCGCTGCTGGTCTGAGGAGCCGCACGGCGCTGCCCCCTGGATCGACGCAGGGTCGAAGCGACTGCAGCCGCCTGAGGCCTCAGGAACCCGCCGCCTTCAGAAAAGCGAGCAGTAGCGGGGCGGCCGGGCCTGCGCGCCAGCCGAGCACGGTTTCAGCGCGGGGCCCGTTGTAGCGCAATGTCAGATAACGCAAGCCGGGCATCTGCACTGAACTTGCCGAATGCGGCAGCAGCGCGACGCCCAGGCCGGCGCGCACGAGTCCGATGATGGTCATGATGTGTGTGGCTTCCTGCACCACACGGGGCTGGAACCCTGCCGCAAGGCATGCGCTGAGGACTTGACCGTACAACGGGGAACGGTGCGGCGTGAAAATCACCATGGGCTCGTTGGCCAGTTCGGCCAGCGTGATAGCGGCCCTCGATGCGAGAGGGTGCGCATCCGGAACTGCAGCAATCAAGGGCTCACTGGTCAGTGCCTTGGTGAGCACTGCGGCATTTGCCACCGGCGGGCGCAGCAAACCCACGTCGAGGCGACCGTCCGCGATGGCATCGACCTGCGCGTTCGACGTCATTTCATTGAGTACCAGTTCTGCAAGAGGTGCCAGCACCCGGAATCGGGCCAGGATCTCCGGCAAAAGCACGAAGGTCGCCGCATGGATGAATCCGATGCTCAACTGGCCGATGACGCCGCTGTCCGCCAACCGGGTCGCGCGCACAGCCTCGTCGGTCCGCGACAGAACGTCACGGGCATGGCTCAGCATGACTTGGCCCGCGGGAGTGAGCTCGACGCGCCGTCCCAGCCGACGCAGCAGCTGCACGCCCACCTCGTCCTCCAGTGCCATGATCTGCTGGGAAAGCGGCGGTTGCGAGATGCTGAGCCGCTTGGCGGCACGCCCGAAGTGGAGCTCCTGACCAACCATCACGAAGTAGCGAAGCTGGCGTTGGGTCGGCATGGCGATCGATTCGAATTTCGTATCGGTTGGCAATCAATTATAGATTGGACCATCGATTCATCCTTGCCTAGGATGCACCCATGTCCTCTTCCATCTGCCCCATGACCCCTGCGCAAATGACCGCAGCCATCCGGCGCGCCAACCCCGCGCTGAGCCGTTTCGACCCGCTGGATCGCATCATCTACCACGCGGATTTCGGTCGGGGACACTGCGGATTCACCGCCACGATCGGCAACTACGAAGGGTCACTCGACACCATCCTTGCCGACATGAACTTCCTGTCGCCGCAGTTGTCCGGGTACCAGATGTGGGACACCGGCACAGGCGGCTCCATCCATGGCGGGTATTCGCTCAAGCTTGCCACGCGTCCAGTCAGCGGATCAGTGAGTGCGGTCACCAAGCGTCTATCCATTCGTTCGCAAGGACTGGTCCGGCTAGAGGCCTATTTCGGCATCAAGTCGGAGGCCACCGAAATGGTGCTGACGGAGAACGACGTGCGCGCGTTCGGAGTTCTCTTCGACATCCAGGACGACAACCGGCGGCTGCTGCCGCGCCTGCGTTACCTGAACGCACAAGATGGCAAATCCATCGGACAGTGGCAGATCAAGACGCACCATCCGCAGCGGCACGACATCGGTGCGACCGGCAAGACCGCATCGATCGGGCATTACGCACCCGTGGGATACACGGCTGTTCCGGGCGCAGCGCAGCAGTTGTGTCACAACGAACTGCCGACCAAGATGAACTGGCACTACCTGTCGGTGACCTTCGACCTCGCCTCCATGCGTTTCGTGCAGTTCCGTTGCAATGACCGCATCTACGACCAGGACATACCGGCACCGTTCGAACTGGCACCTTGGCCAAACCTGCGCGGCCTGCTCAACACTATCTTCTTCGTGGAGACCGACGTCGACAAGCGTGCTTTTCTTTACCTGGACTCCGTCCTTTTCTCCGCGGCTGAATGATGAACGAATCCTACCTGGCCGTAGTGGCCCGCAACGAAGACCTGCAGGCGGGGTGGGCCACCGAGCCCTACGAGTGCGCATGGGCTTCGGAGGCGATTTTTTTTGTGCGCGTGCTGGGTGCATCAGAGGCCTCGCCACCAGCCAGCGTGCGTGTGCAGATTTCTCCCGATGGGATCCATTGGGCGGACGAGGGGACAGTGCTGGATATTCCAGCACGCGAATCGGTGGTCTTCGCGCGGCTGCGCCATTTTGGTGGCTGGCTGCGGCTGGTCGCCCACACACAAGACGGCGCCAAGCGCCGCTTGATCTGTTACTTGAGCCTGAAAGGATGACACGATGCGAATCAACTTCTTGAAGAGTCCCGTCCGCGCCCTATGGGCCGCCTGCGTTCTGGCAACAGCGGCCTTGTCCGCAGCTGCACAGGACTATCCGGCCCGGCCGGTGCGGCTGATTGTTCCGTTTCCACCGGGAGCCAGCACCAACGATGTGCTCGGGCGTCTCATCGCACAGCGCCTCTCCGAGTCCATGGGGCAACAGTTCGTCGTTGAAAACCGTCCCGGTGCTGGCGGAACCATCGGGACCGAATTGGTGGCAAAGGCCCCGCCCGATGGCTACACGCTGCTGATCGGCACCAACGGCCCGATTGCCATCGGACCCCATGTCTACCCGAAGCTGGGTTATGACCCGCTCAAGGATCTCGAGCCCGTCATACTGTTCGCGATGGTGCCGTATGCGATTGTCGTGAACGTCACTTCGAAGGCGAACAATCTGCAGGACCTCGTCGCCATGGCCAAGGCCACACCCGGCCAACTGGCCTATGCATCCTCTGGCAACGGCTCGCCGGCGCACCTGTGCGGCGAGCTCATGCGCGGACAGACCGGCATCGACATTGTCCATGTGCCTTACAAGGGCGGCGCTCCGGCTGCCAACGACCTGCTGGCGGGGCAGGTGCAGATCTATTGCCCCGGGTTGGCCTCGGTACTGCCGATGATCCAGGCCGGCAAGCTCAAGGCCATCGCGGTGACGATGGCCAAGCGCACACCCTTCCTTCCGGATGTTCCGACGTCTGGCGAGCAGGGTCTCGCCGGGCTGGATGTGAACTCCTGGGTGGGATTGATGGCGCCAGCGGGAACACCACGGGCAATCATCAACCGCCTGAACCAGGAGATCGTGAAGGTACTCGCACGCCCAGACGTCCGTGCCGCCATCGAAAAGAATGGCGCTGAGCCGGCTGCGGTCGGGCCGGCGGACTTCGCGCGATTCCTGTCGGCCGAGTCCACCAAGTGGGGCGCGGTCGTGAAGAAAGCGAATGTGAAGGTGGACTGAGCGGTCCTGCCGGATGGCGCCGCTCGTGCTGGTCGGCGCCGTTCAGCGGATCTTGCCGAGCAATGTCTCCATGTGTTCGAGCACGTGCGCACGCCCGAGCTTGCCTTCGGGCGTGTCGCCCAACTGTTCACCCAGCTCCTGCTCGATGAAACAGACGGTCATGCGCACATAGGCGCTGTCCAGCGCCTTGCGCACGGCCGACATCTGGCTGGCGATCGTCAGGCACTGCTCACCGTCTTCGATCATGCGCTGGATGCCGCGCAACTGGCCCTCGGCGCGCTTGAGGCGGTGCAGCAGGTCGGTACGGGTCTTCTGGTCTTGCAGGATGGTCATGGAACAGGGTGGCGCCAGCGCGCCGGCGGAGGAGGTATTCGCCATTATGTCCGGCCGCAGTCACGCTCAACGCGCACAGCTGACACCTTCCGGCACGCCCATCTTCTTCAGGATGAAGCCCAGCGGGCAGACATTCGTGAAGCCGAACTGGAACAGGTTGGCGCCGACAAAGGCGGTGAATGCCAGCCACCAGGGGCTGACAAACAGCGGGCTCGCCTCGACGCCAAGCGCCAGCGAGATCAGGATGAAGAATCCGGCAAATACATGGATGTAGCGTTCAACGGTCATGGGATGGCTCCTTGGGTTGGCAAAAAAAGGGGGCGACTCAGGCGTGCCGCTTGCGAAAAACCGCGTAGTACAGCACCGGGATGACCACCAGGGTCAGCAGGGTCGAGACCAAGATGCCGAAGATCAGCGACACCGCCAGGCCATTGAAGATCGGGTCGTCCAGGATGAAGAAGGCACCGATCATGGCGGCCAGGCCGGTGAGCGCAATCGGCTGGGCCCGCACCACGGCAGAGCTCAGGACGGCCTGCTGGAACGGCACGCCGCGCGCCACCTCGAGCTCGATGAAGTCGACCAGCAGGATCGAGTTGCG
>JBIKTP010000132.1:0-6421 GCA_044348035.1 Burkholderiaceae bacterium | reverse complement strand
CGCGGCAATCCCATGAACACATGCCCGGCAAAGTCCAGCAGCGCCGACCAGTCCGCTGGCGTGTGGCCATGCCCGCCCGCCCGGTAGCGGATCGCCAGCCGCCCGCAAGCGCCCAACCAGCCATAGACCTTGCGGGCCGCTTCATGGGTCACCCAGGTGCCCAGCGGATTGGCCCACGCGTCGCCCAGTGCCTCCGTGGTGAACAGGGCCCGCGGCGCCACCAGCGCCTTGAGGAAATGCTGGTCGAAGGCCAGCGCATGCTCCCGGCCCGCGTACGCCGCCAGCTGCGGCCCGAACCAATGCGGAAAGGCGCGGGTAATGTCGGCCAGTGTTTCCGCACCGGGCCCGCGCCAGCGCCAGCACCCGGCGCCGCCCGCCCCCGAGTTGTTGGCACTGGTGAGGGCGATGCGTTCATCGGTCGCGCCGGCGAGCAGGGCCGCCTTTCCGCCCCGTGAATGGCCCACCACGGCAATGCGGGAGCCGTCCACCAGGGGCAGCTGCAGCAGCGCGTCCACCGCCCGGTGGTAGCCCCAGGCCCAGGCAGCCAAGGCGCCCGCTGTCCCTGGCAGGCCCGGCCTGTCGGGTGCGATCTCGACACGGTTGAACTGCGCAAACGCATATCCGCGGCGCAGCATGTCGTCGATGACGGCGTCCACCGCGTAATGCCAGCAGGCGTCGCCATGCAGCACCACGGGAAAGGGCCCGGGGTCGGCGGGCGCGAACAGCCGCAGCAAGAAGGCATGGCGGCCATCGGCCACCACGCGGCAGGTCCAGAGGCGGGCTTCGCGCATCGATCGCACAACCGCTTCGTGCAGGACCTCGCCATGCGTTTCGCCGGGAATGGGGGGCCATTCGCCATAGGCCAGCGGCACGCTCAGGCGCTGGATTTCCGCCCGACGACCCGGCCATTGCGACAAGGATGTGACAGGCGATCCATCCAGCGCGACCAGCAGGTCGGGAAGTGTGCCAAACGGTTCGGTCATCGCAAGGACATACAGGTCATCTACATGAATTCATCGGTACAAACCATAGGAATGAAACGCCTCTTTTGCCCTACTATGACCGGCGAACCAACCCCCCCTGAAGGAACGAATCATGGTAACTCGTGTTTATGCAAACGGCCTGTCCGCGATCGCCGCGGCCATTCTTGTCGCACCGCTGGCGGCCCAGGCTGCCGACATCCGCGTGATGTGTTACCAGGACGGTATCGAGTGCAATGTCACCGCCGAACTGGCCAGGAAGTTCGAGGCTGCGAACCCGGGCACCAAGGTGATCCTGGACGTCGTGCCCTACAAGACCATCGTCGAGCAACTGCCGGTGCAATTGGCCGCCGGCCAGGGCCCCGACATCGCCCGCGTGACCGACCTCGGCGGCCTGTCCAGGTACTACATGGACATCAGCGCCCATGTGAAGGACCGCGCCTACTGGGAAGCGAACTTCGGCAGCACCCTGCCCTGGCTGCGCCCCTCCGCCACCGACAGGGGCATCTACGGCTTCATGTCGCAGCTGACCATGACCGGCCCCTATGTCAACAAGACGCTGTTCGAGCAGGCCAAGGTGCCGATGCCCGGCCCGAAGGCCACCTGGGACGAGTGGGTCGAGGCGGCACGCAAGGTCTCCAAGGCCACACAGACCCAGGCCGCGCTGGCCTGGGACCGCTCGGGCCACCGTTTTGCCGGCCCGGCCATCAGTTATGGCGCCAAGATCTTCGACGCCAAGGGCGAGTTGGTGATCGATGAAGGCTACAAGACCACTGTCAACAAGTTCGTCGGCTGGCACAAGGACGGCGCGATGCTGAAGGAAGTGTGGGGCGGCTCCGGTGGCTCCACCTATGCCGACTCCATCGGCGAATTCAAGAACGGCCGCGTGGCCATGGTGCTCTCCGGCTCCTGGCAGATCAACCGCCTGCAGAAGGACATCGGTAACGCCTTCGACTGGGTCGCCGTACCCAACCCCTGCGGCCCAGCCGCCTGTACCGGCATTCCTGGCGGCGCAGCCTGGGTTGCCCTCAAGACCAGCAAGTCTCCCAAGGAAGTCGGCATGTTCCTGGACTTCATGGCCCAGGAAGCGAACTACGCCGAGTTCACCGCCCGCACGGAAAACATCCCGGCGCATGCCGGCATCGCCAGGAAGGGCGTGAACTACGCCTCGGCGACACCCGCCGCCCGCGCAGCGCTGGGCACCTTCAGCGCCGGCGTCGCCAACCTGGCGCCGGCCGCGTTCCAGTTCCAGGGCTACCGGTTCAACCGTGCCATCATGCTGCCCACCGTGGCCCGCGTCACGCAGGCCATCGTGGGTGAGATGAGCACCGACGAGGCCATGACCAAGATCGCCACAGACATGGCCGACGCGGTCAAGCAGGCCCAGAAGTAAGACAAAGCCTTGCCTTTGCTCACGCGTCTCCTCGGGTTGTTCTTCAACCTGTTCGAGCCGCTGTTCCGGCTGGGACAACGCCTGCTCGGCGTTTCCCGCATCGGCTGGCTGTTCGTGGCGCCGAACCTGATCGTGTTCGGCCTGTTCACCTTCCTGCCGATCCTCATCAACTTCATCTACGCCGGCACCGGCGGGGTGAAGCTGATGCCGCTGGAGCGCCCCTACACCGGCATGGAGAACTTCGGCATCCTGTTCGAATGCCGTGACTATTTCGACATCCAGACCTGCCGCAAGGACGTGTTCTGGCGCGCCATCTACAACACCATCAAGTTCAGTCTGCTGCAGGTGGTGCTGATGGTGTTGCTGTCGCTGGTGACGGCGCTGGTGCTCAACCGCAAGATCATCGGCCGCGGCTTCTGGCGCGGCGTGTATTTCTACCCGGTGCTGCTGTCGCCGGTGGTGGTGGCACTCATCTGGAAGTGGCTGCTGCAGAGCCAGGGCGTGTTCAACGCCGGCATGGTGGGCATGGGCTATGCGCCGGTGGACTGGCTCACCGATGCCGGCTGGGCGTTCTTCTGGACCGTGTTCGTGTCGATCTGGGCCCACATGGGCTTCTACACGCTGATCCTGCTCGCCGGGCTGCAGGCCATCCCCAAGGACATGTACGAAGCCGCCGAGATGGACGGCGCCTCTCCCTGGCGCACCCTGCGCCGGATCACGCTGCCGCTGCTGATGCCCAACCTGATCGTGGTGCTGGTGCTGGCCATGATCCGCGCCGTGCAGATCTTCGATGAAGTATTCGTGCTGACCGGCGGCGGTCCGGGTTCGGCCACCACCTTCATCGTGCAGTTCATCTACCAGACCGGCTTCGCCGAGCAGATCCACCTCTACGGGCTGGCCGCGGCTGCCTCGCTGGTCCTGGCGCTGGGACTGATGCTGCTGACCGTGGTGCAACTGCGCCTGACACGCGCCAGCGAAGCTGGACAAAAAGCCCGCTGACACCATGGCGCTCGTCAAGTTCCTCACGCGCACGCACGGCCGGGGCCGGCTCGACTGGACGGACTGGCTCAGCTACACCTATCTGTTCATCGGGCTGTTCACCATGTTTGCCCCGATCCTCTGGCTGGTCATGTCCTCGCTCAAGACCGAAAGCGCGATCAGCCAGTTCCCGCCCACCTTTCTGCCCTACAGCCAGAAATCGGTGATGGTCGCAGGCCACGAGAAACCGCTGCCACTGTTCCTGACCAAGCTGCCCGACGGCCAGATGCGCGAGATGGCGCAGGTCCGTCGCATCGGCATCATGTCCACGATGGTCGACCCGGCCCAGCCCGACACGCCGGTCCAGGTCAACATCAACGACCGCAAGCCGATCAACGAGCTGAAGTTTGCCAGCACCAACTACACCGACCTGTTCGCCAAGTTCAGCTTCGGGCGCTATCTGTGGAACAGCGTCTTCATCACGGTGGTGGCCACCCTGCTGACGCTGCTGATCAATTCGATGGCCGCGTTTGCGCTGTCCAAGTACCAGTTCCGCGGGCAGAAGGCGGTGTTCCTGCTGATCATCGCCACGCTGATGATCCCGCCCACCATCATCCTGGTGCCGGTGTTCCTGGTGATCAACACCGTGGGCCTGCTCAACAGCCTGTGGGGCGTGATCCTGCCCGCCATCGCCACCCCCACCGGCGTGTTCCTGCTGCGCCAGTACATGCTGACCATCCCCGACGAGCTGCTGGAGGCCGCGCGCATGGACCACGCCAGCGAATGGCGCATCTACTGGAAGATCGTCCTGCCGCTGTCCGCGCCCGCACTGGCGGTGCTGGCGATCTTCTCGGTGATGTGGCGCTGGAACGACTTCCTGCTGCCCCTGATCGTGTTGTCCAAGTCGGAGTTCTTCACCCTGCAGCTGGCCCTGAACTCGTTCCAGGGCGAGCTCAACACCCAGTGGCATTACCTGCTGGCCATGACCGTGATCACGCTGATCCCGATCACGCTGGTGTTTGCCTTCCTGCAGAAATACATCACCACCGGCATTGCCAGCGCCGGCGTGAAATGAACGCACCGATTGCCAGGAGCCCCCGTGGCCACACTTGAACTCCAACGCATCGTCAAGAGCTTTGACAAGACCACCATCCTGCATGGCATCGACCTGTCGGTGAACGATGGCGAATTCGTCGTGTTCGTCGGCCCCTCGGGCTGCGGCAAGTCCACGCTGCTGCGCGTGATCGCCGGGCTGGAGTCGCCGACCTCCGGCGAGATCCGCATCGACCGCCAGACCGTGAATGCCGTCTCCGCCGCCGAACGCGGCTGCGCCATGGTGTTCCAGTCGTATGCGCTCTACCCGCACATGACGGTCTACGACAACATGGCCTTCGGCCTGGAGAACATCCGTGTACCCAAGGCCCAGATCGAGGCCAAGGTGAGCGCCGCCGCCACGCTGCTGCGGCTGGGCGAACTGCTGCAGCGCAAGCCCACCCAGCTCTCGGGTGGCCAGCGCCAGCGGGTAGCGATCGGCCGCGCCATCGTGCGCGAGCCCAAGCTGTTCCTGTTCGACGAGCCGCTGTCCAACCTCGACGCCGAGCTGCGCGTCTCGATGCGCGCCGAGTTGCGCGACCTGCACGCCCGGCTCAAGGCCACCATGGTCTATGTCACGCACGACCAGGTCGAGGCCATGACCATGGCCGACAAGATCGTGGTGCTGCGCGCTGGCCGGGTGGAGCAGGTCGGCCCGCCGCTGGAGCTGTACAACCACCCGGTCAACACCTTCGTGGCCGGGTTCATCGGAAGCCCGCGCATGAACTTCCTGCCGGTCGCGCTGCTGCCGCCGGACGTGAGCACCGGCGCCCATGCGCTGGTGCCCGCCGGCACCCACACCGTGGGCCTGCGCCCCGAGCACGCCCGCATCGCCGCCGACGGGCCGATCGCGATGCATGTGTCGCAGGTCGAGCAGCTCGGCTCGACCAGCCTGCTGCATGGCACCGTCGGCACGGACACGCCCTTCGAAATGGTGATCAACGGCCAGACCACCATCGCCGGTGGCGACAATGTGCATGTGGCCATGCCGCGCGAATACCTGCACTGCTTCGACGCCCAAGGGCTGCGACTGTGAAGGCACTCGCCGGTGTGCGTGTCGCCCATGCCGACGGGCATGGTGTCGGTCTGGCCCTGGCCGATGGGGCCAGCTTCAGCGTGCAGGTGCTCGAACCCACCCTGATGCGTGTGCGCTTGCGCCCCGCCGCCGGCTACAAGGAAGGCCGCACATGGGCGATCGCTCCTGGCAGCGGGCAGGATGTGCCCTGGGCAGGACGTGCCCGCGACGACCTGCAGGGCTTCAGCTGCCCGGCAGCCACGCTCACACGGAACGCCGACGAGGTGCGGCTGGACACCGGCAAGCTGTCCGTCTCGCTGCGCCCCGAGCCACTGATGCTGCGCTGGGCCGACGGGCAGGGCCGTGCGCTGGTGCATGACCGCGCCACCTCCGCCTACTTCACCAGCCCGCGCACCGGCGCCGTGCGCCACTACCTGCAGCGCGAGCGCGCCGAGCGCTACTACGGCCTGGGCGACAAGACCGGTCCGCTGAACCTGCACGGCCGCCGGCTGCGCACGCTGGCGCTGGACTCGCTCGGGTACGACCCGAAAAGCGGCGATCCGCTCTACAAGCA
Organism: Burkholderiaceae bacterium; assembly: GCA_044348035.1. Taxonomy (GTDB): domain Bacteria; phylum Pseudomonadota; class Gammaproteobacteria; order Burkholderiales; family Burkholderiaceae_C; genus CAISIP01. The sequence goes on along the minus strand of JBIKTP010000132.1, from coordinate 389 downwards.
CTGGCCCTTCGTGCTCACGCGCGCGCCCAATGGCGCCTGGTGGGGCATCTACTACGACACCCTGTGCGCCTGCACCTTCGACCTCGGCTGCGAACACGACAACTACCATGACCTGTTCCGCTACGTCGAGATCGACGACGGCGACCTCGACTACTACCTGATGTCCGGCAGCACCCCGGGCGAGGTGATCGCGCAGTTCGTGCGGCTGATCGGCGGTACCCAGCTGCCGCCACGCTGGTCGCTGGGCTACGCACAGACCGCGATGGGCCTGGCCGATGCGCCCGACGCCCAGCAGCAGCTCGACAGCTTCATCACGCGCATCGACTCCGAGGGCATCCCCTGCTCCAGCTTCCACTACGGCTCCGGGTATTCCTCGCGTGGCAGGCGCC
>JBIKTP010000131.1:0-6438 GCA_044348035.1 Burkholderiaceae bacterium | reverse complement strand
TCGTAGGGCTGCCAGTCAGCACGCCAGATGTCGCCCTGGCGCACCTGGGCCCAGGGGCAGCGCAGGGCACATGCCAGGCGCAGCGGCCAGCTCCACTCGATACCGTGCAGGCGGGCCGCCGGGTAGGCGGCGCGCAGGGCCGCCAGGCCGTGGCCCAGCCCGCAGCCGGCATCCAGCACCAGCGCGCCGGCCGCCAGGGGCGCATGCCGGGGCAGGGTCCGCAGGGCGCCGGCCGGTGTCGGAAACAGCGGCGCATCGCGCCAGGCATGCAAAGGATAGACCGCAGCCAGCACGGCCAGCAGGACCAGCCAGGACCAGGCGGGCCAGACTGCGGCACCCATGGCCAGCACGACCAGCGGGAAACCGGCGGCAATCATCAGGCGGCGCCACCAGCTGTGGCCGAAAAAACTCATGGCCAGACCCACCACGGCGGCTGCGACCAGAGCGGCAGGTGCCGCGAGCCCGAGCGTGAGCAAGCCCCGGTAGGCCAGCCAGGCAAGTGTCCAGGCCAGCAGCGCCGGCAGCGGCCAGGGCAGGCGAGGCACAGGCGGCAGGCCCGGTCAGCGCGCCGCGCCGTTGCTGAGCTTGTCGATCAGCCCGTTGAGCTCTTCCAGAGAGCCGAACTGGATGACCACCTCCCCCATCTCCAGCATGCGTCCGGCGCGCTTGACGCGCTTCTTGACCCGCACCTCTACCTCGGCGGTCAGCAGGTCGGACAGTTCCTCCTCGACCCGGCGCAGGTCGCGCGACTTCTCCTTCTTGGGCTTGGGCGAGGTGAGCGTGAACTCGGCGCTGAGCTTCTTGACCAGGCTCTCGGCTTCGCGCACCGTCATCTTGCGCGCCGAGATCTGCGTGGCGGCCGTGATCTGCGAGACCTTATCCAGGCCCAGCAGCGCGCGGGCATGGCCCATTTCCAGGTCGCCGGCCATCAGCATGGTCTGCACGGGTTCGGCCAGGTTCAGCAGGCGCAGCAGGTTGCTGGCCGCGCTGCGGGACCGGCCCACGGCCTGTGCCGCCTGTTCGTGGGTGAGCCCAAACTCACGCACCAGGCGTTGCAGGCCCTGGGCCTCCTCCAGAGGATTGAGGTCCTCCCGCTGCATGTTCTCGATCAGGGCCATGGCCGCGGCCGCCTCGTTGCCGACATCGCGCACCAGCACCGGCACGCGATCGAGCCCGGCCAGCCGCGCTGCACGGAAGCGCCGCTCGCCGGCAATGATCTCGTACACCGGGCGGCCCTCAGGTATCTCGTCGGCCGCCTCCGGCCCGCCCTGGGCGAGTTGCTCGGCCCGCCGGGCTCGGCCGTCCGCCTCGGACAGCTGGCGCACCAGGATCGGCTGCATGATGCCCTGCGCCTTGATGGACTCGGCCAGCTCGTACAGAGCACCTTCGTCCATGCGGGTACGCGGCTGGTACTGGCCCGGCACCATGTCGCTGAGCAGCAGCGAGGCCGGCAGGCCCGGCCCGCCGCCCGCCGACTCTGCCAGCGCCGCTGCCGCGCTGCCCTGCGCAGTCGGGCCGAGCAGCGCTTCCAGGCCGCGGCCCAGCCCCTTGAGTTTCTTGGTCACCATGGTGTGGGGGTCTTTCGGTTCATGTGCGGGTCAGGGCGACCCGGCGAGCTGTTGCAGGAGGCGGTGGCCTTCGGGCCAGTCACCCAGGCCGGATTCGGCGTTGATATGGCCGCGCGGGCCGGCATCGATGAATTCGGAGTTCCACGCGATGGCAAATTCGCGGGCCCGCTCGAAACTGCAATGCGGGTCATCCCGGCTTGCCACGAGCATGCTGCGAAACGGCAGCGGCTGCAGCACCGGCGGGGACCAGCTGGCCAGCACACCGCGCAAGGCTTCGCGCTGCGGGTCGCCAGGCGCCACCAGCAAGGCGCCACGCACACCGGCATGGTGCCGGGAACAGGCAGCCCAGGCCGCGACCAGCTGGCAGCCCAGGCTGTGGGCCACGAGCAGGATGCCGCGGCCCTGGGTATGGCCGTCACGGTGCTCCAGCACCACCTCCTCCAGCCGGGTGATCCAGTCGCCACGCAGCGGGCGCATCCAGTCGTGCTGCTCGACACGCCGGTAGGCATGCAGCAGCTCCCAGCGGCTTTGCCAGTGCTGCGGACCGGAACTTTGCCAACCAGGCAGGACAAGAACGTCGGGCGGGTTCATGCGCTATCAATACAGGAGCGGCAACATGCGCGGGCACAGCCCTCACGGCAGTGCAATTCGGTCCACCAGCTCCTGGGCGAAGGCCACGTAGGCCTGCGCACCCCTGGAGGACGGGTCGAATACCACGCCTGGCACGCCATAACTCGGGGCCTCGGCCAGGCGCACGTTGCGCGGGATGACGGTGTCGAACACCTTGTCGGCGAAATGCTCCTTGAGCTGTTCGCTGACCTGCTGCTGCAGCGTGATGCGTGGGTCGAACATGACGCGCAGCAGGCCGATCACGGCCAGGTCCTTGTTGAGATTGGCCCGCACCTGCTTGATGGTGTTGACGAGGTCGGTCAGCCCTTCGAGCGCGAAATACTCACACTGCATCGGCACCAGCACGCCATGCGCGCAGCACAGGCCGTTGAGCGTGAGCAGCGAGAGCGATGGCGGGCAGTCGATGAGGATGAAATCGTAGTCCGTTGCGACCTCGGCCAGCGCGGACTTCAGGCGCCGCTCGCGGCGCTCCACCTCCACCAGCTCCACCTCGGCACCCGCCAGTTCGCGGTTGGCGCCGAGCACATCGTAGCCACAACCCGCCGCCGTGAGCTTGTCACTGGTGGTGCGGGCCTGCGCGACGCTGCTGGTTTCAAGCAGGACGTCGTAGATGCTGGCGGTGAGATGGCGCTTGTCCACCCCGGAGCCCATGGTGGCATTGCCCTGGGGATCGAGGTCCACCATGAGGACACGCTGGCCGACCTTGGCCAGGCCTGCGGCCAGATTGACCGTGGTGGTGGTCTTGCCCACACCACCCTTCTGGTTGGCAATACAAAATATCCGGGCCATCGTGGGGCTCCCTGGGTGGGGGTTGTCAGGCAATGTGCCGCATCAGCGCGAGACCGCGAGCTTGATGCCGAAGCCAATCAGGAACACACCGGCCAGTTTCTCCATCAGACGGCCGATCAGGGGGTTGGCGCGCAGGCGTTCCGCCAGGAAATGGGTCATCAGGACCACGGTTGCGGCATAGGCAAAGGTCAGCACGGCGATGGTGAAGGCCATGAAGGCAAAGGTCGCAAGGGTCGGGTGCGTCGCCGGATCCACAAACAACGGGAAGAACGCCATGTAGAACACGATCGCCTTGGGATTGAGCAAGGTGATCATGAGGGCCTGGCGGATGTAGTGACCGGTTCGGATGTTCAGCACTGGCGCATCGCCGGGCTTGGCCAGCACCATGCGCACCCCAAGGTAGGCGAGGTAGGCCGCGCCCAGCCACTGCACGGCCGAGAAAGCCGCCGGGTAGGCTGTCAACACCGCCGCCACACCGGCCACCGCCATCCACATCAGGACCTGGTCCCCCACCATCACGCCCAGGGTGGCACCCATGCCGCCGCGCAAGCCGCCCTTGCTGGTGGAGGTGATCAGGGCCAGGTTGCCTGGGCCGGGGATCAGCAGGAAAACAATGATCGCAATGACGAAGGCGCCGTAGTCTGCTACACCAAACATGGGAAAGTCCTGAAGTGAGTGCAGAGTTTACTGTGTCCACCCCGGCCACCCTCCTGCTGGCGTCCGGCCGGTCAGGAGGCCGGCTGACGGTGGCGCATCCAGACCAGGCAGCGTTCGGCGTCCAGGCCTGGCACCTGGAGTTGTTCCACGTGGAACACTTCCACGGTGGGCGGCAATGCCGCGATCTCGTCGACGGGGTGCCGACCCTTCATGGCCAGCCAGGCGCCATGGTCGGCGGCCAAGGCGCCGTCGGACCAGTGGACGAAGTCTGGCAGCGACGCAAAGGCGCGCGATGTGATGATGTCGAAGGGACCCGGGATCTTTTCCACCCGCGCATGGATGCCCCGCAGGTTGGGCAGCCGCAGGCTGGCCGCCACTTGCTGGATGAATGCCGCCTTCTTGGCCACTGCATCGACACAGGACACCTGCATCTCCGGACAACAGATGGCCATCACCACCCCCGGTAACCCGGCGCCCGAGCCGACATCGAGCACGCGTGGTGCCGCCAGCCCGAAAGCCTGCGCGTGGCGGCGCAGCGGCGACACCACCGCGAGACTGTCCAGCAGATGGTGCGTCAGCATCTCCGCCGGATCACGCACCGCCGTCAGGTTGTACACCCGGCCCCATTTCTGCAGCAGCCCCTGGTAGTCCCGCAAGCGCTCGAGTTGCGTGTCGCTCAGTTCCAGGCCAAGGCGATGGGCGCCCGCACGCAGCGCCTGCACCAGTTCTTCAGGGGTCATCGGGCAAGCACCGAACTGGGCACTTCGGTGCGAGCGCGCTTGGGGCGGCCCGGCGCTGCGCTCATGCAGCGACCTTGTCAGGGGCACCGTCGGCCACGCCGGGAGCCGGCACCCCTCGGCCACGCTTCTTCTTGAGATGCACCAGAAGCAAGGAAATGGTGGCCGGCGTGATGCCGGAGATGCGGGATGCCATTCCCAATGTTTCCGGCCGGTGGCGGGCGAGGATCTGGCGCGCCTCGAAGCTCAAGGCCGTCACCTCCAGGTAGTCCAGATCGCCCGGCAGCTTCATGCCTTCGAAATGCGCCACACGGTCGATCTCGTCTCGCTGGCGGTCAATATAGCCGGAGTACTTGGCCATGGTCTCGACCTGCTCCACCACGGACTCGACGAACAGGGCCTCTGGCGTGGCCGGTTCGTGGGCAAACTCGCCGCCGGCTGTTTCACGTGAAACACCCACTGGCAGCTCCGGCGTGGCGTACTGCCCGCCTGCCAGCGACATCAGGCTGGCATAGTCGACGCCGGGGCGGCGCAGGAGTTCTGCCAGACAGTATTCATGGTCGATCTCCTTGCCCAGCACCCGGACAGCCTCCCCCACAGGGAGGGTCCGCGGGTTGACCCACAGGGTCCGCAGGCGCTCTGTTTCACGTGAAACAGCGTCACGCTTGCGGCAGAACGCATCCCAGCGCGCATCGTCCACCAGACCCAGCCGCCGGCCGGTCTCGGTCAAGCGCATGTCGGCATTGTCTTCGCGCAGTTGCAGGCGAAACTCCGCGCGGCTGGTGAACATGCGGTAGGGCTCGGTCACCCCCTTTGTAATCAGGTCATCCACCAGAACCCCCAGGTAGGCCTGGTCCCGGCCAGGCAGCCAGGGGCCCTCCTCCCGGCACTGCAGCGCCGCATTGGCGCCCGCGAACAAGCCCTGGGCCGCAGCCTCCTCGTAGCCGGTCGTGCCATTGATCTGCCCGGCGAAGAACAAGCCGCCAATCGCCCGGCACTCGAAGCTGCTCTTGAGCGCGCGCGGGTCGAAGTAGTCGTACTCGATGGCGTACCCGGGCCGCAGGATATGCGCGTTCTCCAGCCCCTGGATCGAGCGCACGAGTTCAAACTGCACATCGAAGGGCAGGCTTGTCGAAATGCCGTTGGGGTACACCTCATGGGTGCTCAGGCCCTCCGGCTCCAGAAAGATCTGGTGGCTCTGCTTCTCGGCGAACCGGTGGATCTTGTCCTCGACGCTGGGGCAATACCGCGGGCCGACGCCTTCGATCTTGCCGGTGAACATCGGGCTGCGGTCGAGACCGGCGCGGATGATGTCGTGTGTGCGGGCATTGGTGTGGGTGATCCAGCACGGCAATTGCTGTGGGTGCTGCTCGGCCCGCCCCAGAAACCCGAACACCGGCATGCGGATGCTTTCGCCACCGGGCATGCCATCGCCCGGCTGCTCGGTGCAGCGGCTGAAGTCGATGCTGCGGCCATCCAGTCGGGGCGGGGTGCCGGTTTTCAGCCGGCCTTGCGGCAGTTTCAGTTCCTTGAGCCGGGCGGACAGGCTTTGCGCCGGCGGGTCACCCGCCCGCCCTGCCGCGTGGTTGTTCAGGCCGACATGGATCTTCCCATCCAGGAAGGTCCCTGCCGTCAGCACAACCGTCCGGCTGCGAAAACGGATGCCGACCTGCGTCACGGCTCCGACCACCCGGCCCCCCTCCACCATCAGGTCGTCCACCGCCTGCTGGAACAGCCACAGATTCGGCTGGTTTTCCAGTCGCCGGCGGATGGCGGCCTTGTACAGGACACGGTCGGCCTGCGCCCGCGTCGCACGCACCGCAGGCCCCTTGCTGGAGTTCAGGATGCGGAACTGGATGCCGCCCTCGTCGGTGGCGGCCGCCATCGCGCCGCCCAGGGCATCCACCTCCTTGACAAGATGGCCCTTGCCGATACCGCCAATCGACGGGTTGCAGCTCATCTGGCCCAGGGTCTCGATGTTGTGGGTGAGCAACAGGGTGGTGCAACCCATGCGGGCTGCAGCCAGGGCGGCCTCGGTGCCGGCGTGGCCGCCACCA
>JBIKTP010000130.1:0-6449 GCA_044348035.1 Burkholderiaceae bacterium | reverse complement strand
TGGCGCTTCCATTGCGGGGGAAAGCTGCCGGTGTTGGTGCGCTGGTTTCCATTGCGCAGGCCGGCCACCTGCGGGGCCAGCCGACACGCTGGTGTTCCCCCCTGAATCCGGACCACGCCTTCCCCATGTGTAACTAAACGGTTATAAAAATAACCTTTTAGTCTAAAAGGATACCAAATAGTTTACATTTCGGTTGCGGCAAATTTCTGACGCACTGGCTGTACACATTCATTCCGGAGATCCCCCATGAAGAAAACCCTCGTTGCCTCCATCCTCGCCCTGGGCGTGGCGTTCTCGGTCCAGGCCAAGGACATCGTCGACACCGCAGTTTCTGCGGGCAACTTCAAGACCCTCGCGGCAGCCCTGACGGCGGCTGGCCTGATCGACACCCTCAAGGGCAAGGGCCCGTTCACGGTGTTCGCCCCGACCGACGCCGCTTTTGCCAAGATCCCGAAGGCAGACCTCGACGCCTTGCTGAAGGACAAGGCCAAGCTGACCGCCGTGCTGACCTACCACGTGGTCCCCGGCAAGGTCATGGCCAAGGACGTCAAGGCCGGCAAGGTCAAGAGCGTCCAGGGGTCCGAGATCACGGTCGCCACGATGGGTGGCGTGACCGTGGACAACGCCAAGGTCACGGCCACCGATATCGTCGCCGACAACGGTGTGATCCATGTGATCGACACCGTGATCCTGCCGCGCTGATAGATTCCCTGGGCGGGCGCGCGGTACCTTGGCCGCGTGCCGCCCACGATAGACCCGCTGACCCCGATGCCCGCCGGCGCCACCGGCGGAATTCGCCAGGATGTGCAATGCATGCTGGCACCGTTGATCAGCAAGTTCGCGCCGATGCAGCGCGATCTGGACCACACCCCGGCGTGAACCGGCTACCCAGCGCCTGCAACTCGGCTCGGTGCGTGGCTCCGGTGCCCGGCTGGCCAGGTGCATCTTTGCCAGCTTCATGCGCACCAACGCGCCGGCGGTGGAGGCCAAGCGGCAGGCGCGACGGGCCGCGCGGTCGGGCAGTCCGGTGCTGTTGCTCGGGGAAACCGGCACCGGCAAGGAATTGCTCGCCCATGCCATCCACGCCTCCCCCGCCCGCGCGCGCTCAGGGTCACCATCCCGGACTGCGGCCATGCGCGGGCACTCAACCTGCCGTCCCAGCTGTCGCTGGTCGCCGACTGCCTGGGTTGAGCAGGGCGAGCCGTCTCAGGCCTCGGACTCGTCCCAGTCCTTCCAGTTGACGGCGTACTGCTCCCGGTACAGATTGACCGCCCTGCCGACAGTGGGCGCGAAGATGTCGGAGCCGATGACCGTCAGAGTGCCGTAGTGGCGCAGGCGGTCCTTGACCGGGCCCTTGAGTCCGGCAAACCAGAGCTCGATCCCCATTTGCTGCAGTTCGCCGTGCAGGGCGGTCAATGCGTCCGCAGCGGTCAGGTCGATGTCGGTGATGGCGTCGGCGGCCACGACCACGCGCCGCACAGGGGTCGGAGCCAGCGAGACGGCGCGGTGGATTTCCTTGCGGAAGACTTCACTGTTGGCAAAGAACAGCTGTGCATCCCAGCGGAACAGCAGCAGGCCGGGGACCTGCCGGCCCTCGGGATGGCGGCCGATGTCGTGGAACCCCTTGCTGCCGTCGACCCGCACGAGGACCGCGAAGTAGGGGTGCCATGCGTTCCAGACCATCACCAGCAGGCTCATCAGCAGGGCGATCACGATGCCCTGGATCACGCCGACAAATGCCACGCCCAGAAAGCTGACAACCGACAGCGCGAACTCGACCGGCCGCATGCGCAGAAGCGCCACCATGCCGCGGATGTCGGCGAAGGACAGGCAGGCGGCCACCACGACCGCCCCCAGCGCGGCACCGGGCAGGTTGCGCAGCAGGCCGGGCGCCAGCAACAGCAGGACCGCGATCGCCAGCGCGCCCACCAGGCCCGTGACCTGCGTCCGGGAGCCGGCAGCTTCTGCCACAGGCGTGCGCGAAGAACTGGCGCTGACGGAAAAGCCCTGGAACACGCCGCTGGCCATGTTCGCAGCGCCCAGCGCGAGCATTTCCTGGTTCTGGTTCACCGTGTAGCGGCCGCGCTGCGCCAGGGCGCGTGACAACACGCTGGTGTCGGCGAAGGACAGAAGCGCGATCATCAGGGCGCCCGGCAGCAGATGCAGCGCATCGGCCAGGGACACCGCAGGCCATCGGAACGCCGGCAAACCGGGCGGCAACGGGCCGACGATGGCCAGTTGCGCGGTGTGTGCCAGGTCGAAATGGCCGACCACCACGGTGGCAGCCACGACGGCCACCAGGATGCCTGGCCACTGCGGACGCAGATGCTTCACGAGCAGGATCCCGGCCAGGCAGCCGCCACCGATGGCCAGCGCCAGTGGCTGTGTCCGGCCCTGCACGATGCCGTCCACCAGTTGCAGCGTGCGCTCGGGCAGGTCGCCGCCCTCGACCGGGAAACCGAAGATCTTTGGCAACTGGCCGACCAGTACGGTCAGCGCGATCGCGTTCAGGAACCCGATGCGAATAGGCTTCGAGATCAGATCGGCTGCAAGGCCCAGCCTGGCCAGGCCGATCAGCAGGGCGCACAGGCCGGAGAGGATGGACAGCATGCCCGCCAGCGCGATGGCGCGCTCCACACTGCCGGCGGCCATGGGCAGGATCAATGCGGCAATGACGGCTGCGAGCGTGGAGTCCGGCCCCAGCACCATGATGCGGCTGGGCCCGAAAACGGCATAGGCGATCAGCGGCAGCATGGTGGCATACAGGCCGTGAATGGCCGGCAGGCCGGAGGCTTCGGCATACCCCATGCCCACAGGCACCAGGATGGCCGTCAGCACCATCCCGGCCATCAGGTCCTTGGCAAACCATTCCCGGCGGTATTCGCCCAGGGTGGCCAGGCCCGGGATCCAGCGCCGCCAGCCATGGACCGGCCCGTGGGCGCTGCGGCTATCCGGCATGGGCCATCTCAGCCGCGCAGCGCTGCTTCGCGCTCCCGCAGCGCTGTCTTGAGCACCTTGCCGTAGTTGTTCTTCGGCAATTCGTTCACGAAGCGGTATTGCTTGGGCCGCTTGTAGCGCGCCAGCTGCGCCAGGCAGTGGCGGTCCAGGTCCTGCGCGCTGACCGGGCCACGCGCCACCACATACGCCACCAGCGACTCGCCCCATTCGGCGTCCGGCCGGCCGATCACGCCGACTTCCTGCACCTGCGGGTGGGTCAGCAGGGTTTCCTCGACCTCGCGGGGGTAGATGTTGTTGCCGCCGCTGATGACCAGGTCCTTGCTGCGGTCCATCAGCGTGAGGAAACCCTGGGCGTCGAGCGCGCCGATATCGCCGGTGTACAGCCAGCCATCGCGGATCGCATGCGCCGTGGCGGCTGGCTGGTTCCAGTACCCCGGCATGACCACTTCACCACGCACGCAGACCTCGCCCGGCGTTCCCGTTGGCAGGCGCTCCCCCTGCTCCGACAGGATGGCGATCTCGACCATCGGCTGCGCATGCCCTACCGAGGCCAAGCGCGCGCGCCATTGCGGATGGTGCTCATCCTCGACCACATGCCTTGGCAGCACGCTGATCGTCATGGGGCTCTCGCCCTGCCCGTAGATCTGTGCAAGATGCGGGCCGAGCGCTGCGCGGGCTGCCTCGATGTCGGCCAGGTACATGGGCGCTCCGCCGTACACGATCGTGGCCAGACCGGAAGTGTCCGGCCTGTGGGCGCGGGCCCAGTCGGTGAGCCGCTTCACGATGGTGGGCGCCGCGAAACAGGAGGCGTTGCGCCAATGGCTCGCCAAGGCAAAGAACTCGGCGGCATCCAGTCCGCCCGAGGCAGGAACCACGTTCACGCCGCCTTGCAGGACGTAAGGCAGGTGGTACAGCCCGGCCCCGTGGGACAGCGGCGCCGGATGCAGCATGCAGTCACCCGGCTGCACGGGCTGAACCGTGGACAGATACGCCAGGGTCATCCAGCGCAGGTTGCGCGGCGTCAGGACCACGCCCTTCGGTTTGCCGGTGGTGCCGCTGGTGTAGAACAGCCAGGCCGGATCGTCCTCGCTGCGCGGCGCGATGTCGGACACTTCGTCCATGCCGCCCTCCAGCAGGTCCGCCGGCAGGAGCATCGGGCATCCAGCCTGTGACGCTTCGTCGAACTGCGCCATGTGGCCCGCGTCGCACACGCACAGGCTGGCCTGGCAGTCGCCCAGGATCCAGCCCGCCTCGCGGGCGTGCAGGCGTGCATTGAGCGGGACGATTGCCGCGCCAGCCCACCACACGCCCCACATCAGGGCCAGGTAGTCCGGCGCGTTGTCCATGAAGATTCCGACACGGTCGCCCGGATGCACCCCCCGGCGGCGCAGCTGCGCGGCTGTTTGCGCCGCCGCCCGGGCCATGTTGCGGTAGTCGTACACGACCCGCAGGCCGTGTCCGATGGCCGGCCGCTCGCCATGGATTTGGGACGTGGACTGCAGCCAGAGTGCGAGGTTCATGGGCACTGTTCCTTGTGGTGTCGTCGAAATGTACTCCGGTGTTCGGGTGTGTGGCCACCGCTGGCGCCAGCGCACGGCGCCTTCAGGCGGGCGCCGCAGGCAGAACCGGCTGGCCGGAGTTGCGGGTCAGCGCCTGTACCGGTCTGCCAGGGCGCGTGGCGATCGGTCCTGCGCTGCGGTGGTCACTGCGTGGCGCCGAGTTCCAGGGCGCGCTGACGGGACAGTTCGCGCTCGCCGGTGGCGCCGCCCATCTGGATGTCCCAGCCGCCCATGTGCCGCTGCGCGATCCCGCACAGTGCGGCGATCCATTCAGGTTGGTCGTTCAGACACGGGATGTACTGGAATTCCTTCCCTCCCGCATGCAGAAACGCCTCGCGCGCCTCCATGCTGATTTCCTCGAGCGTTTCCAGGCAGTCGCTGGTGAAGCCGGGGCAGATCACGTCGACGCTGCTGACCCCCGATTTCGCCATCGCGATCAGCGTCGGTTCGGTGTAGGGCTCCAGCCACTGGGCGCGACCCAGGCGGGACTGGAAGGTGACCTTGTACTGGTCCTTCTGAAGGCCGAGCCCCTCGGCCAGCAATCTGGCGGTCTTGTGGCATTCACAGTGGTAGGGGTCGCCAAGCTGCAGCGTGCGGTGCGGAACCCCGTGAAAACTCATCACCAGCTTGTCGGACTTGCCATGCGCGAGCCAGTGCTTTCGGACTTGTTTCACAAGGGCCTGGATATACAGGGGCTCGTCATGGTAGCGGTTGACGAAACGCATCTCCGGGATCAGCCGGGTGGCTGCCGCCCAGCGGTACACCGAGTCGAACACGCTGGCCGTGGTGGTGGCCGAATACTGCGGATAGGCGGTCAGCACCAGGACCCGCGTGACGCCCTGCGCCTTGAGTGCATCGAGCTGCGAGCCGATCGAACTGCTGCCATAGGTCATCGCATGACGCACCAGCACATCCTGTTGCCGGCTTGCCAGCCAACCCTGCAGCAGCAGGGCCTGTTTTTCGGTCCAGACCTTGAGCGGCGACCCCTCGGGTGTCCAGATGCTGGCATATTTGGCCGCAGACTTGGCCGGTCGCACGCGCAGGATGATGCCGTGCAGGATCAGCATCCAGAGCAGGCGCGGGATCTCCACCACCCTGCGGTCACTGAGGAACTGGCCGAGGTAGGTGCGTACGGCAGCCGGTGTCGGCGCATCGGGCGTCCCGAGGTTGCAGTACAGGATGGCGGTTCGCGATGCCTGCCCGTGGCGGTAGTCGGGCTCTGGCGTGAATCGGGTATCGGGCATGCTGTATTCTCCCGCACCTATGCTGGACTTGCGCAAAATAAGGGCCATCGGTCTCGATCTGGACGATACCTTGTGGCCGATCTGGCCCACCATCGAGCGTGCCGAGGTGCAACTCCAGCAGTGGCTGCAGCCGCGGGCACCGGCTGCCGCCCAGGCCATCGCCGATACCCGCCAGCGCCTGCAATTGCGCGCGGAGCTGGCGCAGGCCCGTCCGGATCTGGTGCATGACATGAGTGCCATGCGGCGCGAGATCATCCGCATGGCCCTGGCCCGGTGCGAGGAGGACACCGCGCTGGCCGAACCGGCCTTCGAGGTGTTCTTCGAGCACCGGATGCGGGTCGACCTTTTCGACGATGCATTGCCGGCTTTGCGCTATCTGGCCGGTCGCTTTCCGGTGGTGGCCATCTCGAATGGCAACGCCGACGTCGGGCGGGTCGGTATTGGCGCGCATTTCGCGGCCAGCCTGAGCGCGCATCTGTTTGGTGTGGCCAAGCCGGATGTGCGCATCTTCCACGCCGCTGCGGCTGCCGCAGGTGTCGATCCGGGGGCCGTGCTGCATATTGGCGACGATCCGGAACTGGATGTTCTGGGGGGCCTGGATGCCGGCATGCAGACGGTCTGGCTGAACCGTGCCGGCAAGGACTGGCAGCATCTTCGGCATCCCCACCTGGCTGTCACCGATTTGCAA
>JBIKTP010000129.1:0-6482 GCA_044348035.1 Burkholderiaceae bacterium | reverse complement strand
GTTCAGGGCGTCCCACAGCTCCTGGGTCATGTCCTGGCCGAGCGGCTCGTCCTCAAGCGCCCCGGCGCGGCCATCCCCCGCACGCTTGCCATCCACTGCCCGGATGATGTCGGCCACGGTGATGCTGGTGGGGTTCTGCCCGAGGCTGTAACCGCCGCCAGGACCACGGGTGCTTTCAACGAGGCCGTGCTGACGCAGCTTGCTGAACATCTGCTCCAGGTACGACAGCGAAATCTGCTGGCGCGCAGCAATGTCGGACAGTGGCACGGGGCCCTGGCGCTCGTACAGCGCGACTTCGATCATTGCGGTCACGGCAAACCTGCCTTTGGTACTCAATCGCATGGGATTTACTCCTGTCTGTGTCACCCAATGTGACCTGACGAACTCTACGGACATATTCACTTCGCGTAAATTCGCATTTGTAACTTTTTGACTTCGCATAAACCGAATAATGAACTTCAAGCACCTGCACTACTTCTGGGTCACCGCCAAGGCAGGCGGCATCATGCGCGCCGGCGAGCAACTGCACACCACGCCGCAGACACTGTCAGGTCAGATCAAGCTGCTCGAAGAATGGCTGGGACACAGGCTGTTCCGCAAGAATGGCCGCCAACTGGAGCTCACGGAGGACGGCCGCCTCGCACTGGGATATGCGGATCAGATATTCACCCTGGGCACGGAACTGGAGAACGCGCTCCGACAGGCACGAGGCGGCAAACCGGTACTCGACTTCCGGGTCGGCGTCGCCGACTCGGTGGCCAAGTCGGTCGCCTACCGGCTGCTGGAGCCTGCACTGTCGGTTGCAGAACCCGTGCGCCTGATCTGCAGCGAGGGCAAGTTCAGTGATCTGCTGTCCCTGCTTGCACTGCATCGCCTGGATCTGGTGATCGCCGACGAGCCCCTGTCGCGTCGCATCAGCGTCAAGGCATTCAACCATCCGCTGGGCAGCACCGCCATGAGCTTCTTTTGCGCTCCCAACCTGCGCAAACGCCTGTCGGGTCGATTTCCGGAGTGCCTGAATGACCAGCCAATGCTTATCCAGGGTGCATCCGCGTCCATCCGGCAACAACTGGAAGGCTGGCTCACGCGCCACCAGATCCACCCCAGAATCATTGGTGAATTCGACGATGGTGCATTGATGACGGCATTCGGACGCGAAGGCCGCGGCGTGTTCATGGGGCCCGAGGTCCTGGAAGCAGAAACCGTGGCGCAGTTCGGCGTCGAGGTGATCGGGCGCAGTTCTGAACTGGTCGAGGAGTTTTTCGCCGTGTCCATCGAGCGCCGCATCACACACTCGTGTGTTGTCGCGATCACCGACGCTGCGCGCGGCCAGCTGTTCAGCGCCTAGGTGCGATGCCGGCACAAAACTGACCAAAAGTTCAAGAAGGAGGCGCTGCATGTGCTGCTGCAGACGGTCGTCGCCCGGCTGATGAAGCTGCTCACGCGCCGGGGCGTGCTGGTCGAGGACTATGGCCATTCGACCCTTGCCGACCGGCAAGACAGTGGGTGCAAGTCAAGTGGCCGTGATCGTCGCAGGGCCAGCTTGACAGCGCCGCCAAGCAGCCGGTGGCATCCCGTACTCGCGGCGGAACGCGCGGTTGAAGGCGGTGTCGGTCTGGTAGCCGACCTCCTCGGCGATGCGCGCCAGCGGTGCGCTGCTGCGCGCCAGCAGGTTCGTGGCCAGTAGCATGCGCCACTGCGCCAGGTATTGCATCGGCGTCTGTCCTACGAGTTGCGGGAAACGCTCGGCCAGCACCGAGCGGGACGTGGCGGCGACGCGCGCCAATTCGTCCAGCGTCCAGGGTCGTGCCGGCTCGGCATGCAGCGCTCGCAAGGCAGCGCCAACGATACGGTCGTTGACGCCGGCCAGCCAGCCGGTGCGGCCCACAGCCTGCTCGTTCATGTAGATGCGCAGCACCTCGATGAACAGCACTTCGGCCAGCTTGGCGAGCACGCCCTGTCCGCCAGGGCGCGGCGAGCGGGCCTCGGCCAGCGCGTAACGCAGCGAGGCCTCGAGCCAGATGCCGGCGTTCGAGCCACGCACGCCGACCTTGACGACGGGTGGAAGGCCGTCCAGCAGCATGCGTGCCAGGCGCGCATCGCACGCCAAGTAGCCACAGACCATCTTGGTCGTCGCGCCGCCGCCACCGTAGGCCAGCAACCGTGGCCGGCGCGCCAGTACCTCGTGCAGGCGCGCGCCTGACGCCGGCGGCAGCCCCGGCTGCGAGCTCATGCGGTGTGCGTCGCCCTGCGGAAACAGCACGGCGTCGCCGGCTACCAGCCGCAGCGGCGGCAAGTCACCTAGTTCGACCCAGCATTCGCCTTCGGTGATGAGGTGGAAGATGATCACCCGCTCTGCCGTGGGCTCAAGGAAGGTTGCAGCCGCGTCGGCATGGGGTGACTGGTAGCACCAGGGTGCCGTGAAGCGACCATGCAGGAAGATCGCGCCGACCAGACGCACCACGCGCAGGGTCTGCGACAAGGCGTCCATCAGCCCGTCACTTCGACATTCAGGCCCACCGCCAGCGGCTGTTCCAGCGCGGCAGTCACCGGCGAGCAGCCCGTTGTCGACTCCACCAGCGCGTGCAGCAATGCTGCGTCGACGCCGCGGGCACCGATACGCACATGCAGGTCCATCGCCAGTGGGCCGGCGGGGACGCGGCGGCCATCAATTTCAGCGACTCCCACCAGGCCGCGCAGGTCGCTGCGGCTCGTGGCCTGGACCTCCAGCGTTTGCAGCGCGATGCCACGGGACGCCGCTTCCATCGCGATGCGCGTCACCGCGCAGGATGCCAGCGCGGTGCGCAAGAGCCAGCCGGGCGTGGGGGCGCTGTCCCCGCCGCCGATCGCGGCAGGCATGTCGGTGGCCAGCTCATCACCTGCTTCGGTACGCGCCACGGTGCGCAGTCCGCCCGCCCAGCACACGGTAGCCGGCATGTCCTCGTGCAGCCCGGCGTGCGGTTTGCGGCGCAAGGCTGTAACAACTCGATCGATCGACGCGGCAATCTGTTCCATGGCCATCGGGTTCCCCTGTTTCAAAGTATGGCTATTGTGCTGGGCCAGCTGCGCCAAGACCAGCGCCGCGCAGCAAGCGCGGACTCCCGGACAGCCACTGCGGACTTTCAGTCAGCACGCGATGCACCCGCGGACGCACAAGCAAGTCACGCCGACGCAAGGACAGGACTCGCCACCGCCTGACCGCGACACTGGCCTGCCTTTTCAACCCCCACCACTGGAGACCAAATCATGAATGTACCCGTCGATTTCGCCGCCCTCAAGACCCGCCAGCAGGCCGCTTGGGGCACCGGCGATTACGCTGTGATCGGCACCACGCTGCAGATCGTCGGCGAGCAGCTCGCCGAGGCCTGCGATCTGAAGACCGACGAGCGAGTACTCGATGTGGCCGCGGGCAATGGCAATGCCACGCTTGCCGCCGCGCGCCGCGGCTGCCTCGTAACCTCGACCGACTATGTGGGCAGTCTGCTCGAACGCGGTGCGCAGCGGGCGAGCGCCGAGCACTTGGACGTCGTCTTCCAGGTTGCCGACGTCGAAGCGCTGCCTTTCGCAGATGCCAGCTTTGATGCCGTCCTCTCGACCTTCGGGGTGATGTTCGCGCCCGATCACACCCGGGCCGCCGCCGAGATGGTCCGCGTCGTGAGCCCCGGCGGGCGAATC
The DNA here is from genome assembly GCA_044348035.1 of Burkholderiaceae bacterium. Classification (GTDB taxonomy): domain Bacteria; phylum Pseudomonadota; class Gammaproteobacteria; order Burkholderiales; family Burkholderiaceae_C; genus CAISIP01. The sequence continues at coordinate 2,807 of JBIKTP010000129.1, read as the reverse complement.
GGCCTGGCCAACTGGACGCCCGACAGCCTGATCGGCCGCATGTTCAAGGTGCTGGGCCGCTACGTGCCGCCTCCGGCCGGGGTGCAGCCGCCCTCGCTGTGGGGCACAGAGGAGCACATGCGCACGCTGTTCGGGAAAGCCGCCACGGCGGTGCAGACCACCCCCCGGCACTTCGCTTTCCGCTACCGATCGGCAGCCCACTTCGTGGAAGTGTTCCGCACCTGGTACGGCCCGGTGAACAAGGCCTTCGCGGCGCAGACGCCGGAGAAGGCCGACGCGCTGGCTGCCGAGCTGGCGGACTTGCTCAACGGCCTGAACCGCGCCGGCCCGGGATCGCTGGTCGTGCCCAGCGAGTATCTCGAAGTCGTCGTCACGAGGGCGTGAGCGGCTCGATGGACGCGCGCTTGCAGCGGCGGGTGCAGCGCTATGGGTGGGACCTGGCGGCGCAGGACTACGCTCGGCATTGGCACGGCCCACTCGCCAGCGTTCAGGGCGAGTTGCTGGCGCTAGCCGCACCGGCGCCCGGCGAGGCCGTGCTCGACGTTGCGTGCGGCGCCGGTGTGATGGCAGTCGCTGCGGCCCGCGCGGTCGGGCCGACCGGCCGCGTAGTGGGTGTCGACCTGTCCGAGGCCATGGTGGGGGAGTCCCGTCAGGCAGCGCTGGCTCTCGGCCTGGGCCAGGCGGCTTTCGCACGCATGGATGCTGAGCAACTCCAGCTGCCGGACGCCGAGTTCGACCTGGCGCTCTGTTCGCTCGGGCTGATGTATGTACCCGACCCAGAAGGGGCGCTCAGGGAGGTGTACCGCGTGCTGCGCCCCGGCGGGCGCGCCGCGCTGCTGGTGTGGGGCGAGCGCGCGCGTTGCGGTTGGGCGTCCCTCTTTGGCATCGTGGACGCCGAGGTGCGCAGCGAAGTCTGCCCACTCTTCTTTGGTCTCGGCCACGACGCGGCGCTCCTTCGCCGCTGCACCTCGGCTGGTCTGCGGGTCACCCTGCAGCACAGGCGCAGTGACTCGCTGGACTACGTGGATGCCGCCGGGGCTTGCGCTGCTGCCTTCTCCGGCGGGCCGGTCGCACTGGCCTGGTCGCGCTTCGACGCGACCGTTCGCGAGCGCGTGCAGTTGCGCTACCTGGAGTCGATTGCGTCATTCCGCCACGGCATCGGTTACCGCATACCGGCCGAATACCTGATCGTGCTGGCCGAGCGCCCACCGGGTTAGGCCCGCGCCATGGCGGCAGCCGTCGCCAGATCTGGCCAAAAGTGCTGCCCGACTTGATCTCGACGGCCTGCATGCCGTGTGGCGTATCGAACAGCAGATCGACTTCATGCCCCGCGTTTGCGCCAGAAAAACAGGTCGGCTCCCTGGCCTGCGTTGAAACGCTGCTTGATGCATTCGCTCACCACCCAGGTTTCGAACAGCGCGCCGCGTGCGGCATGTGTCTGGATGCCCGCAGCGTCGCGAATACCCAGAAGCCAGGCCATCAGCCCGACATCCAGAAAGTACAGCCTGGGGCTCTTGACGAGCCGCTTGCCGAATAGGTGCTGCCGTAGTTCGGGAACCAGTCGCCGGGTGACAGTTCGCGGTCGTACAGGGGAGGATAACCGCCACACAGACGGAAATCCTCCAGCTTGGAGGGCAATTCGCCAGCGGCTGCCAGTTCATCCGCCGTCAATGGCAACAGCGCGATGCGCCCGACACGGCCGGCCAGCGACTGTGTGATGCCCGCAATCAGGTCGAACTGGGCTGAACCTGTCAGTACAAAGTCGCCCATTCGGCCACGTTCGTCGACCAGGCCCTGCAGCCAGGACAACAGGTGCGGGCAGCGATGCACCTCGACCAGAATCGCTTCGGAACCGAACCGGTTCAGAAATGCGCGCGGGTCGCGCTCGGCAAATGCCTGTTCATCCGGGTTCTCCAGGGACACACAGGCCTTGTCGGCAAACAAGGCCTGTGCCAGGGTTGTTTTCCCGGACTGGCGCGGACCGGTCACGGCGATCACCGGAAAACCCTTGGCCAGGCGCTGCCAGGTCTTCGAGCGCATCCTGGGGAGCGGGAGAACCCATCGCCCGACAAGCTTGTCATTTCGCACGAGCAGGCAAAGGCCCACCGGCTGTTGCGCTGCCGGGCGCGTGCAAGGCCGGTACGAAATCGGGGCCAGTCCAGGCTGCTGCCAAGCCGGCCCCCGCATATGTAACATCGGCTCATGCAAGTCGAATCCTGCCCGCCCGCCCCGATCGACATCGCCATCATCGGCGCTGGGGTGATCGGTCTGGCCTGTGCCTTCGAGTTGGCGCTGGCGGGCCGGGAAGTGGTGCTGTTCGACACCGCGCCCGGACGCGGGGCCTCGTTCGGCAACGCCGGCGGCATCACACCGGGGTGGGTGGCGCCGACAGCGACACCGGCAACTCTTCGCGCTTTGCCGCGCATGCTGACGGATCCCCTGTCGCCACTGGTGATCAGGCCCGCCTACCTGCCGCGACTTCTGCCATGGTTGCTGCATTTCGCGCTCGCGGCACGGCCGCGTCGGGTGGACGCGATATCCAGGGCACTGGCCACGGTGGCCATGCCATCGGTGGTGGCTTGGCAGGAGTTTGCCGCGCGCGCGGGCGTCAGCCACCTGCTGCGCCAGCAAGGGTTGTTGTATGTGTATGCCACCCCCGCCAGCCGTGCAGGGGCGCAGGCAGCCCAGGACTTGCGGCGCAAGCGTGGGGTACGGCTCGATGATGTGGACGCAGCCTGGCTGCACGACTTCGCGCCCATGCTGTCACCGGACTTTCGTTTTGGCGTTTTTTCCCCCGATGCCGCGCA
>JBIKTP010000128.1:0-6491 GCA_044348035.1 Burkholderiaceae bacterium | reverse complement strand
CCCAGTTGCCGTTCTACTTGGCGTTCATGAAACACCTGGCACAGCGCGGCGTTCCGGTGCCCGATCCTGCGCCCGATGCCCAGGGCGTCTACCTGCACTCCGTGCAGGACAAGCCGGCCACGGTGGTCAACCGGCTGTCGGGCGCCAGCGCACTGTCACCCCATGCAGCCCATTGCGCCTGCGTCGGCGCCATGCTGGCCCGCATGCACCTGGCAGGCGCAGACTTCCCGCTGCAGCAACCCAACCTGCGCGGCCTGCCCTGGTGGAACGACACCGTGCCGGTGATCCTTCCGTTCCTGGAGCCGGAACAGGCAGCCTTGCTGCGGGCCGAGCTGGCCTACCAGAACCACGTGGCTGCCGGCTCCACCTACACGGCCCTGCCACGGGGACCGATCCACGCCGACCTCTTCCGCGACAACGTGTTGTTCGACCCGCCGCACGACCCATCCAACCGCGATGCCGAGCCGATCCTGAGCGGCTTCTTCGACTTCTATTTCGCCGGTGTCGACACCTGGCTGTTCGACATCGCGGTGTGCCTGAACGACTGGTGCGTCGACCTGGCCACCGGCGCCTGCGACCCGGCCCGGCAGGACGCCTTCCTGCAGGCCTATGCCCGGGTGCGCCCGCTGACGACTGCCGAACGCCGCCTGCTGCCTGCCATGCAGCGTGCCGGCGCGCTACGCTTCTGGATCTCGCGCCTGTGGGACCTGCACCTGCCCCGCGAAGCCTCCATGCTCAAACCCCACGACCCGACCCATTTCGAGCGGGTGCTGCGCCAACGCGTCACCGAGCTCGCGCCAGCATGAAACTGCAACTCGTTCCTGCCCGAAGAGGCGTAGCCTGGATCCGCGAAGGCATGCGCACCTTCTTTCGCCAGCCCCTGGCCCTGTCCGGGCTGTTCTTCATGTTCCTGGCGGTGATGTCCATCGCGGGCAGCATCCCGGTGGTCGGGCTGTCGCTGGCGCTGGCCCTGCTGCCAGCCTGCACGCTGGGCCTGATGGCCGCGAGCCGGGAGGCTGCGACCGGCAGGTTTCCGATGCCCACCGTATTCCTGAGCGCCTTTCGGGCCGGCCGCCAGCAGATGCGCACCATGCTGCTGCTCGGCGTGGTCTACGGGACGGGTTTCTGGGTCATCATGGGTGCCACCACCCTGTTCGACGGCGGCGGCTTTGCCAGCGGCTACATCGCCGGCAAGATGCCCACCATGGAGATGGCCCGCAACCCGGACACCCAATCGGCGATGCTGGCCTTCCTGGTGATGCAGTTGCCGCTCTCGCTGATGTTCTGGCATGCGCCGGCCCTGGTGCACTGGCATGCGGTGCCGGCCGCCAAGAGCATCTTCTTCAGCCTGATCGCCTGTCTGCGCAACTTCTGGGCCTTCGTGGTCTTTGGCATCGTCTGGATGTCGATCCTGATGGGTGCCATACTGGTGGTGTCGCTGTTCGCCGCCTTCATCGGCAGCCCCGAGGTCGCCGGTGTGGCACTGATGCCGGCAGCCATGCTGATCGCTGCCATGTTCTTCACATCGACCTATTTCAGTTTCCGCGACTGCTTCGAAGCCCCACCCGAGGAGACACCATGAGCCGGCACACCCTGCTTGACTGTTCCGAATCCGAGCTGTTGTGGTACCAGCGGCGATCGTTCCTGGGCGCCGCCGCTGCCTGGGTCTCGGCCGGCGGATTCGCCAGCGCCCATGCCCAGTCGCGCAGCAACATCGTCGAACTGATCGGTGATGCGCGCCTCAACGGCGAGCGTCTGCGCCCCGACCAGACGATCCAGACCGGCGACGACATCGTCACCGGCCCCGACAGTTCGCTGGTGTTCGTGGTGGGCAACAGCGCCTTTCGCGTGCGCCAGAACTCCCGCCTGGCGGTGGAACGCGGCGCGTCCCTGTTCACGGTGAGCCTGCTGCGCCTGCTCAGCGGCGGCGTGGTCAGCGTGTGGGGCCGCGGCACCCGGCGCCAGATCGTCACCCCGACCCTCACCGCGGGTATTCGCGGCACGGGGGTCTACACCGAGATCATGGCCAGCCAGGGCGGTCGCAGCTATTTTTGCAACTGTTACGGCGAAGTCGACGTCGAGAGCGGCAACCAGCGCGCCTTCAGCCAGGCCACCTACCACCAGGCCTTCTGGGGTGAAGTGCAACCGGTCGAGGGCCGCCTGCTGCGGCCTGCGGCCGCCATCAACCACAGCGACGAGGAACTGGAGTTCCTGGCCCGGCTGGTTGGGCAACGCACCGCCTGGCAGCTGACGGGCCGCAAGGGGCCCAAGGATGGCACGGGCTACACCGGGGACATGGCAGGCCAGCCGCACCCGGCGGCGGTACCGGCCAGGTAGCAGCGCTCAGTTCCGGGTCTTGAAGGCGGCAATCGCCTTGGCCAGGTCGGCATACTCCTCGCAGGTCTTGTTGCCGCAGATCTTCTCGAGCTCGGCCAGGTGCTTTTCTGCCTCCTGGGGCTTCTTGTCCATCAGGTAGGCCTCGCCGATGTACTCGTGGGCGCCCTTGTGTTTCGGGTTCAGGCTCAGCGCCCGCCTGTAGTGCTCGAACGCCTTGGGCAGGTTGGGCGCAGCCTGCTTGCGGTAGGTGTAGCCCAGCAGGTTGTGCACATCGGCATTGCGCGGCTCCTCGCGCGCCGCCAGGTTGAGCTCGGCCAGCGAACGTTTCCAGTCCTGCTTCTGGATGGCTTCCCGCGCGAGGTCCAGGCGCTCGCTGACGTTGGGCTGGCTGACGGCGGGGCCGGTGTCGGCAGCGCCGGCTGGTGCCGCGAGCAGGCACCCGGCGAGCACAAGGGCCGCCATCTGGCAATGGATGTTCATGAAGAGCCTCCGAAAAAATGGTGGCGCCCCGGCGCGACACGCACCGGAGTCGGTGGTGATCGCCGCCTCAGGGCACGGGCGTGAGCTTGGCAACCGACAACGCCAACCATTTGACACCATGTCGTGGAAAACTGATCTGCGCCCGCGCATCGTCCCCGGCGCCCTCCAGGGTCATCACGGTGCCTTCGCCGAACTTGGCATGAAACACCTTCATGCCGTTGCGCAGGCCGTGGGCCGACAGCTTGCGCTCGGGCACCACCTCCACCTGGCGGGTGGTGAAGCCGGGCTCGGGCCGGTTTGCCCAGGCCGGCAGGCCCGCCGGATTGCCGAATCCCTGGTTGCGCGGCGTGATCCATTTCAGGGCCTCTTCGGGCAGCTCGTCGAAGAAGCGGCTGCGCATGTTGTAGCGTGTCTGCCCGTGCAGCATGCGGGTCTGGGAATGGCTCAGGTACAGGCGCTTTCGGGCCCGCGTGATCGCCACATACATCAGGCGGCGCTCTTCCTCCAGGCCATCATGGTCGCTCATGGAGTTTTCGTGCGGGAACAGGCCCTCTTCCATGCCGGTGATGAACACGCAGTCGAACTCCAGGCCCTTGCTGGAATGCACCGTCATGAGCTGGATGGCATCCTGGCCGGCCTGGGCCTGGTTGTCGCCGGATTCCAGCGCGGCATGCGTCAGGAAGGCCGCCAGCGGCGACACCGTCTCGCCGGTCTCCGCGTCCGGCGCCGGCGCCAGTTCCTCCACCGGCAGGGCGACCGCCTCGCGGCCGAAGCCCTCCTGCGTCACGAAACTCTCGGCCGCGTTGACCAGCTCCTCCAGGTTCTCGATGCGGTCGGCGCCCTCGCGCTCGGCGCGGTAGTGCTCGACCAGGCCGCTGGTGTCGAGCACCAGCTCGATGATCTCGCGCAGCGACAGCCCCTGGGTCTGGGTGCGCAGCGTCTGGATGCTGGCCACGAACGCGCCCATGTTGGCGCCCGCCTTGCCGCCGACCGCGCCGACGGCGTCATGCAGGCATTGGCCGGTGGCGCGGGCGACGTCCTGCACCTGCTCCAGGCTGCGCGCGCCGATGCCGCGCGGCGGGAAGTTGACCACCCGCAGGAAGCTGGTGTCGTCGCCCGGGTTTTCCAGCAGGCGCAGGTAGGCCAGCGCATGCTTGATTTCGGCCCGCTCGAAGAAGCGCAGGCCGCCGTAGACCCGGTAGGGCACACCGGCATTGAACAGCGCCGTCTCGATCACGCGGCTCTGGGCATTGCTGCGGTACAGGACGGCGATCTCCTTGCGTTCGCTGCCCTCCCGCACGAGCTGGCGCATCTCGTCCACCATCCATTGCGCCTCGGCCAGGTCGCTGGTCGACTCGTAGACACGCACCGGCTCGCCCGGCCCCTGATCGGTGCGCAGGTTCTTGCCCAGTCGCTTGTTGTTGTGGCTGATGAGCGCGTTGGCGCTGTCCAGGATGTTGCTGAAGCTGCGGTAGTTCTGCTCCAGCTTGATCTGGTGGCGCACGCCGAACTCGCGCACGAAGTCGGCCATGTTGCCCACGCGCGCGCCGCGAAAGGCGTAGATGCTCTGGTCATCGTCGCCCACGGCCAGCACGCAGCCGCCGGCATGCAGATCGAGCGCGGGCCGCACGCTGCTGGCCGGATCGGCGCCCGCCAGCATCTTGATCCAGGCGTACTGCAGCTTGTTGGTATCCTGGAACTCGTCGATCAGGATGTGCCGGAAACGCCGGTGGTAGTGCTCGCGGATCGGGTCGTTGTCGCGCAGCACCTCGTAGCTGCGCAGCATGAGCTCGCCGAAATCGACCACACCCTCGCGCTGGCATTGCTCTTCGTACAGCTGGTAGATCCCGACCTTGCGGCGGGTCTCCTCGTCGCGGGCATCGACCATGTTGGGGCGCAGGCCGTCCTCCTTGCAGCCGCCGATGAACCACTGCGTCTGCTTGGCCGGGAACCGCTCGTCGTCGATGCCGGACTGCTTCATCAGCCGCTTGATGGCCGAGAGCTGGTCCTGCGTGTCCAGGATCTGGAAGCTCTGCGGCAGGCCGGCCAGCTTGTAATGGGCCCGCAGGAAGCGGTTGCACAGCCCGTGAAAGGTGCCGATCCACATGCCGCGCACATTCACCGGCAGCATGCTGGACAGGCGCGTCATCATCTCCTTGGCCGCCTTGTTGGTGAAGGTCACGGCCAGCACCCCCGCCGGTGACACCTGGCCGGTCTGCAACAGCCAGGCGATGCGGGTGGTCAGCACCCGCGTCTTGCCGGAACCGGCCCCTGCGAGGATCAGCGCATGCTCGGCGGGCAGCGTCACGGCGACCCGCTGCTCGTCGTTGAGGTGGGCCAGCAGGGCCGAGGGGTACAGGTGGTCGGAAGGCATGGGCCGATTGTAGGAACCCGGTTCCGGGGGACGCTGCTAGAATCAATCACCGGGCCCAAGCATTTGTGGCCCGGTTTTTGTTTCTGGCCGCTCATGCGGCCGGCAGACCCTGACCGGGCCCAATCCAAGCGCTCACCTGTTCACCTCAACAGTCATCCGGAGCTTGGAAACACCATGGAAATATTCGACTACGACAACATCCTGCTGCTGCCGCGCAAGTGCCGCGTGGAAAGCCGTTCGGAATGTGATGCCAGCACCGAGCTGGGCGGGCGGCGCTTCCGCATCCCGGTGGTGCCCGCGAACATGAAGACCGTGGTCGACGAATCGATCTGCGTCTGGCTGGCACAGAACGGCTACTTCTACGTGATGCACCGCTTCGACCTCGACAACCTGGCCTTCGTGCGCAGCATGCTCTCGCGCGGGCTGTACGCCTCGATCTCGCTGGGCGTGAAGAAGCCCGACTACGCCACCGTCGACCAGATGGTGGCCGAGGGCCTGACGCCCGACTACATCACGATCGACATCGCGCACGGCCACGCCGACAGCGTGCGCAACATGATCGCCTACCTGAAGGAAAAGCTGCCCGCGTCCTTCGTCATCGCCGGCAACGTGGGCACGCCCGAGGCGGTGATCGACCTGGAGAACTGGGGCGCGGACGCCACCAAGGTCGGCATCGGCCCGGGCAAGGTCTGCATCACCAAGCTCAAGACCGGTTTTGGCACCGGCGGCTGGCAGCTGTCGGCGCTGAAGTGGTGTGCCCGGGTGGCCACCAAGCCCATCATTGCCGATGGCGGCATCCGCGAGCATGGGGATATCGCCAAAAGCGTCCGCTTCGGCGCCACCATGGTCATGATCGGCTCGATGCTGGCCGGCCACGAGGAAAGCCCGGGACAGACCGTGGAGGTGGACGGGCGCCTGTACAAGGAATACTACGGCTCGGCCAGCGACTTCAACAAGGGCGAATACAAGCACGTCGAAGGCAAGCGCATCCTGGAGCCGATCAAGGGCAAGCTCGCCGAGACCATGGTCGAGATGGAGCAGGACATCCAGAGCTCGATCAGCTATGCCGGCGGCAGGAAGCTGATGGACATCCGCAAGGTGAACTACGTCACCCTGGGTGGTGACAACGCGGGCGAGCACCTGCTGATGTAGCGGCCGGGCCGCGCGGCCCGCGAATCCATCAGTCGAACCCCAGCAATGCCAATGCCAGGCCGTGCAGGCGGGTGGGGGGCTCGGCCAGAGCGTCCAGGATGGTGAAATGGTTCAGGCCGGGCAGGACCTCGCACACCGCCACCACACC
>JBIKTP010000127.1:0-6520 GCA_044348035.1 Burkholderiaceae bacterium | reverse complement strand
CAGGCACCCCCACTGCTGGCGAACACGGGTGAAAACTGCAGGGTCGATCAGGCTGGCCCAGGTCTGGGCCAGCACGATGTCGGGCACCCAGCCCTGTGCTGCAAGCGCAGAGAGTTGGCTCCACAGGTGCTCGGCATTGGCCGTGCGGCGCACGGCCGCGGGCCGCGGATCGTTGTGGCCATAGCTGCCATCCGGCTTCACGAACCAGCGCGTATGTGCCAGTCGTTCCAGCGCCTGGAGCAGTCCGCTCCTGTCCTGCTGCTCGTCGGTGCCGACAAAGAAAAGGCGGGGCCGGCGCTGGCCGGTCAGCCCTTGGCGCGCCAGCCGCTCGCGCAGGGTGCGCCCGGCAGCGGCAGGCAAGGCCCGGTTGGCGTAGTAGGCGCAACTCGCCCGGTACTGCGCCACGGTTTGCCGCGCCTTGGTGCTCTGGTTGAGGGCCGCCACCGCTGGCACACGAACGAGCGCGCGCTTGACGGCGGGCCATCCGAAGGCATTGCGGGACAGGGGCATGGCGCGGTCAGAGCTTCTCGGCCACACAGTGCCAACCGAAACAGGCCAGGCCGGATGCATCGCGGGTCGGCCCCCGCATGCGGAAATACAGAGCAGCCATCAGGCCTGCCGCATACGCGATAGGCCACATCCGCCCGCCATGCCTGCGTGCCATGCTGCCCAGGCGCCCCATTTCCTGGTGCACATAGTCGAACCAGTCGCCATTGGGCTTGAGCTCGACAATCCGAAAGCCGCGCCGCACCAGATGGTGCTCGTACCAATAGCGGCTGAATCCAGAGCAGAAGTGGTAGGGCGCCATGTGCACGAACGATGCAAAAGGCGCCGTCAGCAGCAGCCGCCCCCCGGGGCGCAACAGCCGGGCAAACTCGTCGAGCGCCCGCGTCGGGTCTGGAACGTGCTCGAGGACCTCGCTGCACAGGATCGCGTCGAAGGACGCGTCCGGCTCGGGAATGGAGGTGATATCGCACACCAGATCGATCCGACTGGTGTCCCAACGGCCGTTGTGCAGGCCCTGGCCATCACCTTGACCTTCATACTGGCAGAAGTCCTGGGAGACATACTCCAGATGCTGGCACAACGGGCGGTTGCCGAGTTCGCCAGCCCCGGCATCGAGGAGGCGGGCGCGCGCCGGCACGGCAGCGATCACGCGCGTCAGCCAGGCGCGCCGCCCACGTTCGTTCTGATCATCGATCAAGAGTTTGCGCAAGAATCCGAACATCGCGTTAGTCGCTTTTCACCAGGACGAACAGGCCCAGCCCATATGGCAACCCGGCAATGTGAGCAAAATTCGATGCAGTGGGCTCCATGCACCGCATCCCTTGCGTCTCGGTGTGCCAATGGAAATCCTTCAGTTGCAGACCCAGGCTTTGAGCCAGAGAAACGAGTTGCGCCGGGTCGAACACCCGGTTGGCGTTGAACGCCACTCGAGGACGACCCACCGGAACAGCCAGATACAGCGTTCCGCCTGGTTCCAGGATCCGGACCATGTTTGTCAGGCCATACCGGTAACCGTCCGGATCGACCGGGTCTCCATACCGGCCCAGGCCAAAATGCTCCAACGCGTGCAAGCAGGACAAAGAATCACAATACCCGGCTGACCCATCGACGTTCTGCATCAGATCGGCCTGCTTGAACACAACGCCCGGGATCGTCGCGCTGATCGGCCGCACGTCGAACACCTCAATCTCGCGGAAACTGGCGACATGGGCCACAAAACCGTCGACGCGCGAACCAACATCCACATGCTTGCGCGGACGCGCCGCAAATACCATGCGCGCGACCAGCAAATCCTGCCAAAAATATTCGTTGGAAGTCGTGCCAGCTTCGGCATACCAGTCGTGGAGGCAAGGGGTCAAGTCGAGCCGCCCGCGGTAAGCGGATCGAAAACGACGCAGGTCGCGCAGGTAGCGCGGCAATCCCAGCAAGGAGCGCCAAGTCTTGCGCGGATCCACTCCCAGTTGGTCGGACAAGACCCAATACAGTCTCCGAAGTGCCGCACCGAGCCCCATTACTCGGCTTCCCGGAATAGAAAGTTGTGGGTGCCGAGGTTGCGCGCACCGCGGGCCGCCTGACGCACATCGTCGAGAGACACCGGCAGCATGTCGCGGTCGACATGAAAGGCTTGGTACCCGAGATTGAAGAACATCTCGAAGGTAGTCAACAGGTTTGGATTGATGGCGATGCCCTGTGGCTGGTGATCACGGGTAACGATCTCGACGATCCAGATCGGTTTGGGATCGTTGTGCAGCATGCGCGATGCGCCTTCCAGCATGGCTTGTTCGGCGCCTTCAATGTCTACGAGGATCAGGGCCCGCTTGCACCGCAGCCTGTCGCCCAGAAGAATATCCATGGTGGAAGTCGGGGCCAAAGTCACATAACTGTCCGGTATGTTGGCCCAACCCTTGACCACGGAGGCGCCGGTGTCACCGCCGAAGATGTCGATGATGGCGACGCAGTTTGACAACGCTACCGGATACACCTCGGCATTGTGCCAGCCATTGGAGCGGATATTGCGCAGCAAATGCCGCACATTGTGCTGCATTGGCTCAAAGGCCATGACCGGAATGCCCAGGCTCAACGCGTGGCAGCAGTAATAACCGATATTCGCGCCGACGTTGACGAACACATCGACATCCTGCAGAAGCTTGCGCACCAGTTCCGTCTCGACCGGCTCGAAGCTTCCCAGGGCCATCGCATCATTGCCGGCGAGCTTGAACCCCCACGGCGTCTGAATCGGCTCCTTCATGAAGCCCATCTGGTCGCGCAGGTTTCGGTACAGGCTGGCCAGCCTTGGAAACTGGTCGATGAGACGTCTAATCGATGAAGTCAGGCGAACTGCCATATCTAAGCACCCAATGCCTCAGACCTGAAAACCAGCAGTATCCAGGAAAAGAACAAGATCGAAAAAAGCACGCCGGCAAACACGATGCCCGTCATGCCAAACCAGTAGGCGCCTGCCAGATTCAACACCACGCCGAGCACCGCGGTTCCGATTTTCGCCGGCATCATTGAGCGCGTCTTCAGTTTGCTCATCAGGGCCAGCGACAGGGATTGGCTGGCAGCAAAAACACCACCAGCCAGCACCACCCAGGGCAGCAGCGCGGAAACCGAGTGGTACTGCGGCGCAGCCAACAGACGAAATATCGGGCCATGCAACAGGCTGGCCGCCAGAACCGCAACGGCGGTGATCCCCAAGGAACACCAGGTGACCATCCCGCTGATCCGATTGACTCCTGCGTTGCGCAGCCCATCGCTGGCATCACCCGCGCGCTGGTAGAAGATCGGAGCCAGGAAACTGGCGACCATGCCCGAAACAAGGGAAATCGGGAAATAGCCCAGCTGAAACAGCACTGCATAGAGCCCAACCTCCTGTTTGGTCGCGAACAGGCCCAACGCCCACCGATCGGACGCCAGTTGCATCCAGGTGAAGACACCGAAGACAGCAATCGGCCAGGAAAATGACCAGATCCGGGCCTGCCAGGCCCCAGTCGACACGCCACCGCCCGTGGCATACCGCGCAATGTCGCGGAAGAAATAACACTGCGAGGCCAGAACCAGCACCAGCGCCAGCGCATATCCTGCCATCGCCACGGAACTGTCGGCACCAAGCCACACAAGCAACAGTGCCGCCAGCAGGAAGCGCAGCCAGGATTCCAGCCCCTGGTGCCAGGCCACGATCAGGCGCTGGCGGGCGGCAGCCTGGATGCTGCTCAAGACCGCACTCCAGCCACTCAGCACGGCAAATGCCAGCGCGCCGACAGTCACAGCGATCCAGGAGCCCTGCCCGGCGATCTGCAGCGCGGCCAATGCCAACAACAGGGCCGCCAGGATCACGGCCGTAGCCAACAGGACCAGCCGCGACGAAGCGCGCAGGTAGTCGCCCAGGGCGGACTGCTCCTGCGCCGGAGCATAAAACCGCGTAATCCCACCGCCAATCGGACCGAGAAGCACCTGATTGACCAGGGTCGCGACGGTCATGGCCAGCGCCAGTTCGCCATATGCGGCCGGGTCGAGAAGTTCGGTCAGCAGACGCACGCCAAGCAATGCACCGCTGACGGCGGCCAGTTGCCCCAGCACGATCCAAACCCCCTCCCCGGAAAGTCGCCGCAGTCGCGCGAAAGCTGGTCGATGGTTGACGGACACGAATTCAGGGCAATCACGGCGTGGGCAAAGCCCGGAAGCAGAAGTTTAACTGCCGGCTGCGCCGGGAAACACCGCATCAACGATACAGATCAGTGATTTGAACCGCACCGAAAAATGCGATTGCCAGGCCAGCGCTGAGGTACATCCTGGGCTTCCGTTGCGCAAGTGGCAGGACAAAGGCAAGCAGAAACGGCACCGCAATATTGATGTAACGCCGGCCTGGAGGGTAATATGGCAGCGGCATCATGACATACGTCAGGCCGAACCACTGTCCCCAGGCAGGCAGGCGCTGCTTCTTCAGGGCCATCACCGGCACCGCCATGAACCGGGCGATGTCATAGAGCGCATCGAAGACCAACACATTCCCGGCAATTGCTGCGCAGGCCAAGGACATCGGGGCCGACATCTTCGTCTGGGACGAGTCCAGGTTTCGTGCCGACTCGGTTCATGGAAAGATGTGGAGGCTGAAAGGCCAAACGCCCATGGTTGAACACCCCGGCCAGCGCCAAAGGATCAGCGCCGCATCTGCAGTCAATGCCAAGGGGTCCTTCTGGTTTGCGACTTACCAGGGGGCTCTCCGACGAATTGTTCGTTGAATCGCTGGGGAAATTGATGTAGCGGCGAAAGAACCCCTGCATCTGGTGGTCGATGGCCTGCCGGCCCGGCTCCGCGCCGGACCTCAATCCGGACGAGTTAGTCTGGAGTCATGCCAAGCGAACTGGCATGGCCCGATCTCCTTTGAAGGCCGAAAACAAGCTTCAGCCTCGCATTGACACGCAACTGCGAGCAATCGCCGATGCCAAAGGACTTGTTCGTTCGTTCTTCAGGCATCCTTCTGTCGCCTATGTTTCTGACTTCTGAGCAGATTGCGTCACCAAGCACAACGGACCAACGGTCGGCGAGCGTGCGCCCGCACGCTGAAAATCGCCCTTGGACCCTTGCACGTCAAGCCACACCCGCCCCATCGCCGTTCGGCCCCGTCGAACCAGTTGGATCCGGCAGATTATCGGAGGTGCAGCGGCTGGCAGTCACCAACACGCGCCAGTCAGGAACTCTGTCCGCTCAGAAGTGAATCCCCCGCATCATCTGCTGCATCGCCACCGCCTCCGCCGACAGCTGCTGCTTGCCCGACTTCTCGCCCTTGGCCGCGCTGGAGTCCGGGAACATGCGGAAACTCGTGTTCATCGCGATCTGGGCCACGCGCGGCAGCAATGCATGCAGCACCTGCCCGGTGATGCCCAGCCGGGTGGCAATCCGCACCGGCTTGAAGATGCAGGCCTGCGCGATCATGTCGGCGGCTTCCTCGGGTGACAGGGTAGGCACGTTGTTGTACAGCCCGGTGGGCGCGATCATGGGCGTGCGCACCAGCGGCATGTTGATGGTGGTGAACGAGATGCCCTGGTCGGCGAACTCGCTCGACGCGCAGCGTGTCCAGGCGTCCAGCGCGGCCTTGGACGCCACGTAGGCCGAGAAGCGGGGCGCATTGGTCAGCACACCGATCGAGCTGATGTTGACCACATGGCCCTTTTTGCGGGCCACCATGCCCGGCAGCACCCCCATGGTCACCCGCAGGCAGCCAAAATAGTTGAGCTGCATCGTGCGCTCGTAGTCATGGAAGCGGTCGTAGCTCGACTCGATGGCCCGCCGGATGGAGCGCCCGGCATTGTTGATGAGGAAGTCCACCCCGCCGTGGTTCTCGTGCAGCAGCTGGATGAAACGGTCGCAGTCGGCCATGTCGGCGATGTCCACCGGGTAGGCGACGAAGCTATGACCCCGGCTGCGGGCCTCCTTGCAGGCCTCCTCGAGCTTGTCGGTGTCGCGCCCGCAGATGACGGTGGTGGCGCCGGCCTCGGCGAACTTGTGCGCCGCCGCCAGGCCGATGCCCGAGGAGCCGCCGGTGACCAGCACCACCTTGCCGCCGACGGTGCCCCGCAGCGAGCGGTCGATGTGCAGGTCCGGGTCGAGGTGCCGCTCCCAGTAGTCCCACAGGCGCCAGGCGTAGTCCTTGAGGTTGGGGCAGGCGATCCCCGAACCCTTGAGCATCGCCAGTGTGTCGCGGCAGTCGAAACGGGTGGGGTAGTTGACGAAGGTCATCATGTCGGCGGGTACACCGAGGTCCTTCATGACGGCACTGCGGATGCGGCGCACCGGCGCCAGGGCCATGAGCCCCTTGGTGATCGAGCGCGGGATGAAGCCGAACAGGGCCGCGTTCACGAACAGGTTCATCTTGGGCGCGTGGGCCGCCTTGCTGAAGATGTCCAGCACGTCGCCCACCCGGTAGCCCACCGGGTCGACGAGGTGATAGCACTTCTTCTCGATGCCAGGCTTGTGGCTGATCAGGTCGAGTGCGTCGACGACAAAATCCACC
>JBIKTP010000126.1:0-6527 GCA_044348035.1 Burkholderiaceae bacterium | reverse complement strand
GGAGCACAGCCCCATCGTCCAGGGGCCGGCCATCAGCGGATAGACAAGAAACACCAGCGCAGCAACCGCCATGGCACAGGCCAGCACCACGTGCTCCTGCAGGCGTGCGGCGAACACCGGCAGCACCACCCGGATGGCGGCAGCGGCGATGGCAAATGCGCCCAGGATGGCTCCCACGGTGGAGGCGCTGAAATCCCGCTCATGCCCGAGCACCGGCACAACGAAGGTATGCACATCCCAGCATGAGGCCATGCACCAGTTGACCAGCATCAGCCGGCGCATCATGGGGTCGGCGAGCAGATCCCAGGCACGTGTGGGGGCTGCGCCGGCCTCCCGCTGCACGGGCTCCAGATCGCGTGTCGTGCGGATGAGGTACCAGGCCGCCAGAGGCAATACGGCCATGACACCGAAGGCGACGCGGTAGCCTGTGGTGTCTCCGGGGGCGGATCCTGCGTGATCGATCAGGAGCCCGGCGGTCAGTGGCCCGATGAAGTTGGACACGGCCGGGCCAATGGCCAGCCAGCTGAACATGCGCTTGAGTTCGGTCGAGCCCTGGGCTGCACGGCCCACATGCCGCTGCAAGGCGATGGAGGCTCCGCCAGTGGCGCCACCCGCAACCAGAGCCGTCAGGCACAGCACCGGAAAGACCGGAAAGACCACCGCCAGACCGGTGGCCAGCACCGAGGCCACTACCGCCAGCCCCACCGGCCGGCGCAGGCCATGCCGGTCGGCGTAGCGGCCGGAAGGGATGGCAAGGAAAACCTGCGCCAGGGAAAAAAGTGCCAGCAGTACACCCACCGCCAGCGCGCTGTGGCCATCACGCAGTGCCAGCAGCGGGGCCGCCATTCGGGTGCCCGCCATGCAGGCATGCAGACTGACATGGCCAGCGATGAGGCGCGCGAGGGCTTCAGGCTTCATCAGGCTCCCGGTCCAGATCCCGGTCAACCGCCACCAGCGCCTGCGCCCGGCTGTCCGGCAACTCTTCCACCTTCTTGAGCGCCCTGTCCATGGCGCGGGTCCGGACCTGCGCCACGTCCAGGGTCTTGAGCACCGTCTCCGTGTGGGTCCTGACCTTGGCCAGAACATCGCCGAACTTGCCAAACTCGGTCTTGACCGCCCCCAGCACGAGCCAGACCTCGCTGGCGCGTTGCTCCAGTGCGAGCGTGCGAAAACCCACCTGCAAGGAGCTCAGCATCGCCAGCAAGGTGGTGGGGCCCGCCAGAGTCACCCGATGTTCGCGTTGCAACCCCTCCATGAGGCCGGGACGGCGCAGCACCTCGGCATACAAGCCTTCGGTCGGCAGGAACAAGACCGCAAAATCGGTCGTGAAAGGAGGTTCCAGGTACTTCTCGGCCATCGCTCGGGCCTCCAGCCGGATGCGGGCCTCGAGGGCCTTGCCTGCGGCATCTGCCGCAGCGGCATCGGCACGGGCCTGTGCATCGAGCAGGCGCTCGTAATCCTCGTTGGGGAACTTGGCATCGATCGGCAGCCAGACCGGAACGCCCTCCGCAGAGCGCCCGGGCAGGCGAATCGCGAAGTCCACCAGGTTGCGGCTGCCCGGACGGGTAGCGACCTGCGCGGCGTACTGGTCCGGCACGAATACCTCTTCGAGCAAGGCGCCGAGTTGCGCCTCGCCAAACATTCCGCGCGTCTTCACGTTGGTCAGCAGGTGCTTGAGGTCGCCCACCCCCTGTGCCAGTGTCTGCATCTCGCCCAGGCCCCTGTGCACCTGATCCAGCCGGTCCGCCACCTGCCTGAAGCTCTCACCTAGGCGTGCCTGCAAGGTGGCCTGCAGCTTCTCGTCCACCGTGGCGCGCATTTCCTCCAGCTTGGCACTGTTGCTGGCCTGCAACTGGGCCAGCTGGGCTTCCAGCGTCTGGCGTACCTCCAGCATGCGGCGCGCAGTGGACTCGCTCAGATGCTGGAGCTGCGTGTGCAGTGTCTCGGACAGTGCGTGCCTCAGCAGCCCCAGCTGCTGACCAAATGCGTCATTCTGGCTGTTCTGGGTTCTGGTCGCCTCGGCACCCTGGGTCAACAGGCTCTGCTGGAAAACACCCAGAATCTGGGTGAGCTCCTGACGCGTGCTGCGCGATGTCCGTTCGATCTCTTCGCGAACGTCGCGGCCTTGCGCATCGGCACGGCTTGCGGCGGACTGCAGAGCTTCCAGCAGTTCGGCACGGACGGCTGCCAGGTCCTGCCCCATCGGCCCTCCGGTATGCTGGCGCACCAGGGACCACACCATCAGCAGCAGGTTCGCGAGCAGGAGAGCCAGCAGCACCCACTGCCAGACTTCGCTCACGCCCGATCACCCCGCGACACCGCATTGGCGTTGAGCGGCGTCACCAGCTCGCCCCGGGTCAGGTAGGCGATCAGGTTGTCCGCAGCGAGATCGGCCATGGCCAGCCGCGTGGGGGTCGAGGCACTGGCAATATGCGGGGTCAGCACCACGTTGGAGAGTCGCAGCAGCGCTGGATGGACCTTCGGCTCACCCTCGAACACATCCAGACCTGCGGCCGCAATTCGCCCCTCCCGAAGCGCGTCGGCCAGCGCTGCATCATCCACGATGCCACCGCGCGCAATGTTGACCAGGGTCGCCGTCGGCTTCATGCGGGCCAGTTCCGAGGCGCCGATCGTGTGGTGGGATTGCGCGGAGTACGGAAGCACGAGCACCACATGGTCGGAATTCGACAGCACCTCGTCCTTGGTGGCATAGGTCGCACCGCAGGCGGCCTCGGTCGCGGCGTCGAGCGGGGTACGGTTGTGGTAGAGGACCCGCATGCCGAAACCCATAGAACCGCGACGGGCAATACCCTGACCAATACGCCCCATTCCGATGATGCCCAATGTGCTGCCGTGGATGTCCGCCCCGGCAAACATGTCGTAACGCCAGCGCGTCCATTGGCCCGAGCGCAGGAAATGTTCGCTCTCGCAGACCCGCCGGGCAGTGGCCATGAGCAAGGCAAACCCGAAATCGGCGGTCGTTTCGGTCAGCACCCCTGGCGCGTTGGTTGCGAGAACACCATGTGCGGTCATGGCCTCCAGATCGAAGTTGTTGTAGCCGACCGCCATGTTGGCGCAGATCCGCAGTCGCGCACAGGCCTGCAGTACAGCCGCATCGATCTGTTCGCTCGCAGTGCAGAAAAGCCCGGAGCGTCCCTGCAGGCGCGCGATGAGCTGCGCGCTGGTCCACACGGCATCGTCCTGGTTCGCAAGCACATCGAAATGCTGCTCCAGGCGCTCGATCACCTGGGGAAACACCGCGCGCGCAATGAGGATGCCGGGTTTTTCCATGGCCTTGCGTATGGCGCCGGGTCGCTGCCTCAGGCAGCCTGCGGAATCTCGAACACCTGGCGCAGATAGGCCATGTAGTGCTCGTCGTCGCACATGTTCTTGGACGGCGTATCGGACAGCTTCGCGACTGGCTGGCCGTTGCAGCGCACCATCTTGATGACGATCTGCAAGGGCTCATAGCCGAGGTCATTGGTCAGGTTGGTGCCGATCCCGAATGCCAGCTGGCAACGCCCCCGGAACTGCTGGTAGAGCTCGATGGTCCGGGGAACGGTCAGGCCATCGCTGAAGATGAGTGTCTTTGTCCGGGGATCCACGCGGTTCTTGACGTAATGCGCGAGCATCCGCTCGCCCCAGACGAAAGGATCACCGCTGTCATGCCGGGCACCGTCGAAGAGCTTGCAGAAATACATGTCGAAGTCGCGCAGAAACGCATCGATGCCATAGACATCGCTCAGCGCGATGCCCAGGTCCCCGCGGTACTCCTTGGCCCAGGATTCAAAACCGTAGATCTGACTGTCGCGCAGCCGCGGACCCAGGGCCTGACAGGCCTGGAGATACTCGTGGGCCATTGTGCCCAGCGGCGTCAACCCCAGGCGCATCGCGAACAGCACATTGCTGGTGCCCGCGAACTGGCCGGAGGTGCCTGGCACATTCCCTGGACTCTGGGCAGTTCCCAGCCGCACCGACAGGACACGAAGCACCTCCTCATGCCAGGCCTGGCTGAAGCGTCGACGCGTGCCGTAATCCGCAATCTTGAGTTCCGCCAGGCCCTCCGAACGCAGCTGACCGATCTTGACGTCCAGCCGGCGGCGACCCTCGACAAGATCAGGCAGTTTGTGGGTGTTGCGAAAGTACACCTCGTTGACGATGGCCAGCACGGGGATCTCGAACAGAATGGTGTGTAGCCAGGGGCCACGGATCGTGATGTCGATGTCTCCCGAGGGCATCGCAGCCACGGTGATGTATTTCTCGTTGAGGTGGAACAAGCCCAGGAAATCCACAAAATCACTCTTGATGAAGCGCATGGACCGCAGATAGGCAAGCTCAGCCTCCTGGAAATGCAGTTGGCACAAGGCCCGAATCTCATTGCGGATCTCGCCGACGAAAGGAGCAAGGTCCATGCTGTGGGAACCCTCACCCGATCCCTGCCGCGCATTGCGACACTTGAACCGGTACTCGACCTGGGCCCCAGGAAACTGGTGCAACACCACCTGCATCATCGTGAACTTGTACAGGTCGGTGTCGAGGAGACTGGTAATGATCATGGTCGTGGCTCTGAGGGGCACGCCCTCTGGCGCGTGAGCATGCCGCAGTGTAAGGGAAGGACCGCCCCTCTAGAACACCGCCCCTAGATTGCTGCATCGCAACAAAAAGAGCTTGCATCGACCGGGGCTCACCCTATAATCCCGAACATGCTGCACCGCAACATTCCAGGCCTGGCAACAGGAATGCGCAATGTCAGGCAAGCAAACAGTTTCGTGTCCTCAACCATCCTCTGGAGAATTCCTATGCTGACCGTCGAACAAGTCATGGCCTCGCACAAAGCCAACATCGAAACCCTGATGGGTCTCACCAGCAAAGCCTTTGAAGGCGTCGAAAAGATCGTCGAATTGAACCTGACCGCCTCCAAGGCAGCCATGTCCGAGTCGGCGGAATATGCGAAGGCGGTTCTGAGCGTCAAGGATGCCCAGGAACTGCTGACGCTGCAGTCTGGTCTGATGCAGCCACTGGCAGAAAAGACGGCAGCCTACAGCCGCCACCTGTATGACATCGCGTCCGGCTCGAGCGCAGAGTTCGGCAAGGCTGTGGAAGAACAGGCCGCCGATGCCCAGAAGAAGTTCATGGGCCTGGTCGACACTGCTTCCAAGAATGCCCCGGCCGGTTCCGAAACTGCCGTGGCCGTGATGAAAAGTGCCGTGGCTGCTGCCAACAACGCCCTGGAATCGGTGCAGAAGGCTGTCAAGCAAGCCACCGAAGTGGCTGAGTCCAACTTCAATACCGTTGCCGCCAATGCAATGAACGCAACGAAAACCGTGGGCAAGAAGCGCTGAGGTGCAACGTTTTCCCACGCTGGACATCGGATAGCTGATTTTTTTCAGTCACAGGCTGTACAGCAAGGGAAAACCCTGACATACTAGGCGCCAAGCAACGGGCAAAAGTTTTTTCTGGTTGTCTCCTCGGGTCCTTTCGTAACCAACAGGTTCAGGGATCCCTTCAAGGCCTCATCGCAAGATGGGGCCTTTTTTTTGATTCGCCCAGCCTGGCTGGCGTCATCCCGCCCGGCGATAAAAGTGGTAGTTGTCTGCGACCATCCCCGAGGGCAGTGGCAGTGGCAGCAGCCCGTCCAGGGCGACCCGCTGGTCACAGGCCAGGAAACCGCCTGATACCAGGATGTCCCGCCAGATCGGCGCCAGGTCGGCAGCCAGTTCTGCCGACTTGCGCCGGTTCGCGCTCCCGATGTCCGCATGGATGAACACGGATGGCGGGTGGCCTTCGGCAAGGTAGGCCGGCAGGCTGGAGCGAAAGTCACCCAGGCGCATGAAGTCGGGATCAGGTATGCAGTCCGGGTGTGCAGCCACCTCCCGGTCGAACACGAAGATCGCCCGCTGGGTAAAACGTTGCCGCAGGTGGTCATAGGTGCGCCCGTTGCCAAGGCCCAGTTCAAGGACGGGCCCGGGCTGACCGGCAGTCAGCGCAGCCGCCGCGTCGATACAGGCCCGCTGGGCCTGCATGCGCACGATGAATTCATCCAGCCGGGTCATAGAGAAGTCCAGTCAGTGCGTGGTCGGATTCCGCAGAAGTGCGTCTGCGCGGATTATGGCCCCAGGAGCCGCCATTAGAATTCCTGCGTGAACCCCGACACCACCGCCCCGGTCATTGTGTCCCTGCTGGCGGTGGGCATGGCCTTGGCGTTCATCCTGGCGGACCGGCGCTCCCAGACCAGCCAGGCGCAAGCCCTGTTCCTGGTGTTCGTCGGCATCTCGATTGCCCTGGATGTCCTGCTGGTCCTGCCCATGCGCAAACTGTACGGGGTAGTCGCTTGGGAAGGATTTTTCGCCTTGCCGCAGATGCTGGCCTTCCTGTTCGCCTACGAGTGGATTCTGCGGGTCCGACGCACCATTCCCGCAGGCAATCTCAATACCCGCGGGGCAGACCGGCTTTTGCTGGCCGCCCAGGGCCTGGCTGTCTTCTACGGCCTGGCTGCGCTGGCGTACCCGGAATGGCGCGCCGAGCAC
>JBIKTP010000125.1:0-6581 GCA_044348035.1 Burkholderiaceae bacterium | reverse complement strand
GAGCAGCAGGTTGCCCTGCAGGGCTTCCTGCCCGGTGCCACGCAGCAACAGGCCGACCCGGATGCCGAGGCGGGCCCCCGCGGCCGCAGTGGCACGGCAGAAGTTGCTTTGCGCAGCGGCCGTCGTGATCACCGCCTGCGCGCCTTCGGCCATGGCCGCGGCCATCAGGAACTCGAGCTGGCGTGGCTTGTTGCCCCCCAGCGCCAGACCGCTGAGGTCTTCGCGCTTGACCCAGACCGGCGGGAAACCCGGCTCGGCCGACAGGCGGGGCGCGACCTCGAGGGCCGTGGGGAACTGGCCCAGCGCCACCCGCGCCAACCCGGCGGTGAGCTGGTCGTCCCGCGTCACGGCAGCAGGGGCTTGACCCGCCGTGCCACGTCATCCATCGCCATTGCCACACCCTTGCGGCCGAGCACGGCCGCCTGCAGTTCCTCGACGAACACGTCACCAGCCCGGGCCGCGTTGTCGAAGGCGGGAATCGGCACGCGCGCCACCTTGAGCGTGGCGGCCTCGGCGGCGGCATAGGGCACGTTGGCCGCAAAACGCGGATCCTTGTAGCTGGAGGCGCGCACGGGGCCGTTGCCGTTGAGCGCCGCCTTGATGGTGTTCTCCTTGGAGGACAGGTGCTTGATGAGGCTCCAGGTCAGCGGCTTGTTGCGCGCGTTCTTCGGCATGCACATCGACCAGAACTCCGTCTTGGCCGGGGCGGACTCCCGGTACTTGGCCTGCATCTCGCGTGCGGCGGGCATGGCCATGACCTTGATGCTGCCAGGGTTCTTGGACTTGTCGGGCGCGTTAAAGAACTGGGTGCGGCCGAAGGAGCTGATGGTCATGGCGACCCGGCCGGTCTGCATCCAGGTGGCGACCTCTTCGCCCTTGATGGCCGTCCAGTTGCGCGGCATCACGCCGGCGGCGTAGAACTCGCGCAGGATCTGCACCACGCGCAGCATCGGGCCCTCGTTGATGCCCAGCTTGTAGTCCAGGGTCAGGAAGTCGCCGTCGAAGGCGCGCGCCATGTCGATCACGTTGGGGTAGTTGTCGCCCTCGAGCAGGAAGCCGAACACCTGCGAGCCGTCGGGCCTGGTAAAGGTGAGCTTTTTCGCGGCGTCGATCACGTCCTCGAAGGTCTTGGGTATCGGTACGCCGCGCTCCTTGAAGATCGCCTCGTTGTAATGGAAGCCGGTGGTGGCATGGCGGTGTGGCACGGCGTATTGCTGGCCGCCGAACTTCATCGCCGCGACCAGGCCGGGGAACAGGTCGGCCGGGTCCTCCAGCGGGTCGGCCTTCATGAGCGGGTCGAGCGGCTCCAGCAGGCGCACCGCATTGGGCGTGGCACGGGTGTTGAGCAGGAAGGCCATGTCGATGGAGGTCGACCCCAGGCTGGCCTCGCGGAACAGGCGCTCATGCAGCGGGCCGGTATCGAGCGTGACCCAGTCGATGCCCACGCCATTGCGCTTGGACCAGTCCTCGATGGCGTTGCCGCCCTTCGTGCCGGTGATCACCGACATGTGCACCCGGTGCGACAGGATGGTGAGCTTGTCCGGCTTGGTCTGGGAACGGGCCAGACCGGTGGACAGGGCGACAGGGGCCAGGCTTCCAGCTTGCAGCAGGCGGCGGCGATTGAGCATGTGGGTCTCCTCGAATGGTTTGACAAAAGCATAAGCGCACCCTGCGACGGCGTCAACGCGCATCGTCCAAACGCTTCGCCTCACGAAACACCGTTGTTGCGGCGCGCCAGATGGGTCAATCTGTGAGGAAGAAGGGCTCGGCAGCGTCCAGCGGCGCGATCGGCCGGCGGATCCGGGTGTAGGGGATTTTGGCCGCTTCGGGGGGATACGGCCCGCCACAATTCACGTAGATGATCTCTGCCGCCAGCGGCGCGAACGCGGTGTGGAAATGGCTGGCCGACTTCACCGCGACGATCGTGCACAGGGACAGGTCGATCCCCAGGCGCGTGAACACTTGCGGATGAAAGGTCTGCACCCGCTTGCTGGCCAGCACCACCGACAGGCGCCCCAGGCGCAGGGCGACCGCCGCCCCGAGCGACACCACACTGCTCTGAAACGGCACCTCGAGCTGGGGGGTCGTGGCGAGCACCTCGACCAGGGCGTCCACCGGTGGCCCAGAACTCGCAGCGGCCTTGCCCCCGAAACGCAGCTGCAATCGCGCGCCTGGCCCCGCGGCCAGGCAGAAACGCACCGCGACCGGGTCCCACAGGGCCCCCACGGCCGCCGGCACCTCGGGATGGGCGAGCAGCGCATGCACGAGGAAGGTGCTGTCGCCGGCGACGCCGCCGCCCGGATTGTCCCAGCGGTCCGCCAGGATGACCGGCCCCCGCCCCACCGCAAGCGCCTGTGCCACCGCGGCCTGTGGCCCGGGCATGGGCGGCATGCGGTTGGCGCCAAAGGCCAGGATGCGGGCACCCACCTCGGCGGCCACGGTACGCCCCACCCCTGCGTTCCCGTCGGTGATGACGATGACCTTGGTGCCGACGTCCGGCACGTCGGCGGCGGGGAAACCATGCACGATCGAGATGCTGAGCAGCGGCGCCTGCTGCTGCCGGGCCCGGATGTCGTCCACCAGCGAGCGGCCCGGCTCGCGGCTGGTCATGAAGTTGGCGATGGCGCGGCAATCCAGCACCGTGAGGACCGGGGCGATCTGTCCGCGGGCACGGCGCAGGCACAGGTCCACCAGTTCCTCGGCCACCTCGTAGAAGTCACTGTGCGGCACCTCCTTGAAGCACACCAGGATGTCGGCGGCGTCCACCATCACCCGGGACAGATGGCAATGCGGATCGAGCTCGGCCCCCACCGTCACCGTCGGGCCGACGATCTCGCGCACGCGGGACAGCAGGTCTCCCTCGCAATCCTCGTACCCCTCGGCCACCATGGCGCCATGCAGGCCCAGCAGCACGACCTGCACCGGCAGGGCGGCACGCAACTGCTCCAGGATCTCGTCGCGCAGGGACTCGTAGGCGGCGCGCGCGACCAGCCCCGCAGGCTCGGCCCAGGCCGCCGTGCCCTCGATCAGCGTGAACCCCTCGGCCGCCGCACGCCGGCGGGCCGCCACGAAAGGCGCCGAACACAGCGTCGGTGTATCTGGATGCTGGCCCGGCGGCGCATAGAAGGCGTCGACGAAGGCATCGCGGTCGATGCGGATCGGCGAGAAGGTGTTCGTCTCGGTGGCCAGCGATGCAACGAAGACTCTCATGGCGATTCGGCCTGGTTGGGTTTGTGGGTGGGACGGATTATGGGTCGCCAGGTCTGCCTGCTGCCCAGGTGCTGCCAGCGCCATGCCGCCGGCCCCGTTGCTGGCTACCTTGGCTGGCGAGCCGAGAGGACCGGGCCCATGCCGCGACTCGTGTCCCCCGCCCTGCGGGCTCCTCCTTGACCTCGCCGCGGCATGGGCCCGGTCCTCTCGGCGGCGAGCGTGGCTGGTGCTCGGTGCAGGGGCCCGCGTGGGTCTTGGTCTGCGGCGCGCCAACCGGGTAGCAGGACCAAGCCGGCGGTGCGTTCGGCGCAGCGGCGTAAAGGAGGAGGCCGAAGGCCGGGGGACAGCCGCTGCGCCGAATGCGCCGCCGGCTTGGTCCCGCACAAAACGACGCCAGTGGTTCCCGGTTTGCCAATGCCGCCGGGAAAACCCGTCCACCCAAGACTAATCACGCAGGTGCCGGGAAAGAAAAGTCAGTATGCGTGCCCTGTAGGCCGCTGGGTCGTAAGCGTAGAGGTCCACATGCGCTGCGCCGTGCACCGCCCATAGCTCCTTCGGCTGCTTGGCTGCCGCAAAAATGCGCTCCGTCTCCGCCCAAGGGGTGTGCCGGTCTTTCGTTCCAGACGTGACAAGAAGCGGTGCACCCAGACTCGACACGGCAACCCCGGGGCGCAGATCGTCTGCGGAGACATCTGCTCGCAACGGCAGCTGCCACAGGAGCAGCGGCGCAAACACGCTGCCCACGGGCCCGAAGCGCATCACCAGCCTGTTTTCCACCGCATCGGCGATGGATGGAAACATGGATTCCAGGACCACGGCATTCAGCGGAGGTGATGGCCGGGACAAGACCAGAGAAGCCGCACCCAGTGAAACTCCGATGGCACCTATCCGTTCTCCAGGGAGTTCTTTCGCCAGATAGCGCAGCGCGACGCTGACTCCGGCGGCTTCATGGGCACCAAACGTGATGCGCTCCCCTGAACTCTCGCCATGGGAGGGAAGGTCGATGAGAAGCACAGAGTAGCCCTCGGCCAGCAGAAACCGGGCCCGGTCCACCATTTGCGTGCGATCGGCCCGGATGCCGTGGAGCAACAGAATCGCGCCCCGACCCTCTCCCCGGGCGAACCAGCCGGAAACCGATTCCGTCGGCGATATCGGCAGCCGGACGGATTCGGCGCGAAGGTCAGCAGGCTCTTGGCCAACACTGCGTTTGGCGGGGCGGCTCAACTCCTCGCCGGCTCCGAAAACGAAGACGAGCCCGAGGAGTGCCAGAACAACAACCGCAAGAATGGCTCGGCGCATGATGCATGCAGCTTAGCCCCTCCGCCGGGCGGGCGCACAAAGCGGGTGGCGCCAAAGGGTACCTATGAAATGGTTGCCCTTGCCGGTGCCTGCAAGGTGCACCGCAACTGGGTCAAGTCGAACTGCACACCACGGCACGCAAGAAACTCGAAAGTGCCCAAAAGCGACCCTCGATCATCGCCGCCTGCTGGCACAGGAACACTGTGGCAACAACAGCCAGGGCCCTGCTGCCGTACGTGAGCACCGGCAACCAATGTTTGCGGCAAGCCGAAACCAAGACTCCTACCACCTAATGGGCGTATATCTTTGGCAGCAGACGGTCGTATTCCTTCTTGACCACGGCGTAGCACTCACAACAGCGATTCTCAAGACCGACACGGTCGAGCATGTTGATGTGCCCTCGCGAGTAGCGAATCAGCCCGGCCTTCTGTAACTTGAGCGCTGCCTCCGTGACGCCCTCGCGGCGCACTCCAAGCATGTTGGAAATCAGTTCCTGCGTCATTACCAGTTCGTTGCTCGGCAGTCGGTCCAAGCTGAGCAACAGCCAGCGACAAAGTTGTCGGTCCAGCGTATGGTGCCGGTTGCAGACGGCAGTTTGCGACATCTGCGTTATCAAAGCTTGCGTATATCGCAGCAGCAAATGCATTGTCCGGCCGGTGGAGTTGAATTCTTCCTTGACCCGTTTCGCATCCAGTCGAAACCCCCTTCCTGCAATCCGAACGACAGCGCGACTTGGTGTCGAATCACCGCCCATGAACACTGAAACTCCCACGACCCCCTCTCTTCCGACCATCGCGATTTCCGCCGAGTCGCCATTTTCCATGACGTAAAGCAGCGACACCACGGAGGTTGTTGGGAAGTAGACATGGCGCTCGGTGATGCCCGGCTCGTACAACACCTTGCCCAGGGGCATATCCACCGGTTCGAGATGATGAAGCCACCGTGCGAAGTCGATATCCGGTAAGGCCGCAAGAAGGCGATTCATCCTGACCTCTTGTGCGCCAGGCTGTCTTTGCGCCAAGTGCGGGGTGTGCGGCTCTATGGCGGGCTTCATGAGAAGGGCACTGCTTGACATCGCGGTCCTCGGAACAAAAACGACTTCGGTGACCTGCCTGATGACACGCGAGCAGACCGTGGCCGGAGCTCAGGGCGCAGACCCCGATTTGCAGGTCCGGCCACGCACCCCATCTTCACTGAACATGTCTCAAAAAGCGGTTGAGTTCCGACAATTGACCGGGTGCCCAGGTGCACATGGGAATCCAATACAACGCACCACAATTCCGTGCCAATCATCATCGGTTCGTGTTCGCTCCGCCAAATTGGACTACATGGCGGGCACTGTTGCGAGGCCAAATCGCGCACAAGTTGAGCTTGGTCAACTTCACCTTCGGGTCGGCAGGAGCCGACCAGTTCCGGCCTTTCGCCGCCAAAGGTCGAGTTTCGGGTGTCCCACTGCGACTTTCACGCTGCGAATTTCTACCTGGCCGGTGTCCAACCGCCTGACGCTTGCTGCAACCGGCCGATGTCCACCGGACTCAGGTTTGCAGGCACTGTGCGTGGCAGCCTGGATCCACTCCAGGTCGTGCGCCGTGCGGCGCCCGCGTGGGATACTCGATCGACCGTCGCCGCTGTACCCCGGTCCCCACCTCCCCCCCCCCGCCACCATGCCTGGAACCACCGAATCCCCCAACCCGCTGCATGCCGATCTGGATCTGTACGGCCCGCAGCAACTGGTAGATGCCTTCGTCGACGACCAGCTGATCGCGGTGCAGGCGGTCCAGGCCGCCAGTGGCGATCTGGCCCGGGCGGTGCTGGCAGCGGTACCGCGCCTGGCTGCGGGTGGCCGGCTGGTCTATGTCGGGGCCGGCACCTCGGGCAGGCTCGGACTGCAGGACGCCGTGGAGCTGTGGCCCACTTTCTCCTGGCCACCCGAACGTGCCATCGCGCTGCTGGCCGGCGGCATGCAGGCCGTGACACTGGCTGTCGAAGGCGCCGAGGACAACCGGGAACAAGGCGCCCTGGACCTGCAGGCCGTGCACCCCACGCCCAAAGACGTGGTGCTGGCCATCGCC
>JBIKTP010000124.1:0-6620 GCA_044348035.1 Burkholderiaceae bacterium | reverse complement strand
CGCATGCTGGCGTTGTGCGCGTAGACCAGCCCGAACAGCAACATCATCGCCGCCGGGAACACGGCCCAGAAGATCAGGCCGCGACGCTGGCGCCACTGCTCCAGCAGCAGGCGCTGTGCGACGGCGAGCGATTGTTCCAGCAGCAAGGGGAGGGCCGGGCGTCAAGCCCGTCGTCTGACTGTGGCCACGTCGGGCAGCACCGTTTCCAGGGCCTTGGCAGACATCAGCACGCCCGGGATACCCGCACCCGGGTGCGTGCTGGCGCCCACCATGAACAGGCCCTGGACGTCTTCGCTGCGGTTGTGCGGCCTGAACCAGGCGCTCTGCAGCAGCAGCGGCTCCAGCCCGAAAGCGGCACCCTGGTAGGACAACAGATTGTCCTGGAAGTCTCGCGGCGTGGTCACGAAAGACACCGTCAGGTGATCGCGCAAGCCCGGCAGCACGGTTTTCTCGAGGGCTTCGGCGATGGCCGCGCGGTAGGGCTCGGCATGGCTGGCCCAGTCGGTGCCGCTCTTCAGGTGCGGCACCGGCGACAGCACATAGAAGGTGTCGCAGCCGGCCGGTGCCATGGCCGGGTCGGTGGCCGTGGGGCGGTGCAGGTACAGGCTGAAGTCATCGGCCAGGTGGTGGCGCTTGAAGATGTCCCTCAGAAGCGCTTCGTAGCGCGGGCCGAGCACCATCATGTGGTGCGGCACGTCTTCGAACCGCTTGTCGGTGCCGAAGTACCAGACGAACAGGCTCATCGAGTACTTGCCGCCCTCGACCTTGGCATCGCTCCAGACCTTGCGGTGCCGCGCCTCGATCAGGTTCTTGTAGGTCCAGGCGGTATCGGCATTGCTGACAACGATGTCGGCCGGCAGAAACTCGCCGCTGGCCAGCGTCACGCCCGAGGCGCGGCCGTCGGTCACCTCGATGCGACGCACCTCTGCGCCGGTGCGCAGGCTGCCGCCCATGCCTTCGATCAAGCGCACGAGGCCGCTGACCAGGGCGCCGGTGCCCCCCATCGCCCAATGCACGCCGTACAGCCTCTCCAGCGCGTTGATCAGCGAGTACACGCAGGTCACCGAGAACGGGTTGCCTCCGATCAGCAGCGACTGCAGGCTCATGGCCTTGCGCAGCTTGGGGTGCTTCAGGTGCCTGGCTACCATGGCATGCAGGCTGCGCCAGCCCTTCATGCGGGCCATCGAAGGCAGCGCCTTGAAAAGGTCGCCGATGCCGTCGAACGCATGGCAGCCCAAGGCTTCGAAGCCGAGCCTGTAGCAGAGATCGGCCTCGGCCACGAAGGCGTCGTAACCCGGCCCCGCAGTGGGGTCGATGCGCAGCACCTCGGCGCGCATCCGTTCGCGGTCGCCGCTGTAGTCGAAGTGGTCGCCGTCGGGAAATCGGACCCGGTAGAAAGGGTCGAGCAGGCGCAGTTCGACGTCGTCGGCCAGACGGCGCCCGGCCAGGGCCCACAACTCTTCCAGCAGGAAGGGCACGGTGACGATGGTCGGGCCGGCGTCGAAGGTGTGGCCGCCGACGTGGTGCACCCGGCCACGGCCGCCGGGAACGTCGAGCTTCTCGAGCACCTGCACCCGCCAGCCCCGGGCGGCCAGGCGAACGGCGGCGGCCAAACCGCCAAAGCCACTGCCGACGACAAGCGCCAGCGGTGCATTTGGGTCCATCCTCGCGGTACGCTGCCCGGCAGCGTCGGTCTTCATCAGCATGGAGCAATGCCTGGGGTAGTGCAAGGGTCGGCCAGTATGGGCCGGTGCCTGCACGAGACACGAAGTGTCGGTCTCGGCAGAGATTTTGTCGCAAGATTGGCCGAAAGACCCCCTTTCACGCCGCCGACGACGCTGTGCTGCCCGGGCCGGTACCCGGCCGAGCCGCGATGGATCAACGCAGGGGGCAGGTCTTCGTGTCGCAATGGGGGCCGCTCCGGATGTCGGATGCGCAAGTCAGGGTTGCCGTGGCGGTGCCACACAGCGTGCCCGAGGCAGTCGCCGCTGTGCGCGCATTTGCCGCTGTTTCCGACGCAGCCCTGCCAAACAGGTAGCCCTGCATGTCGGTCACGCCGTGCCGGATGACCTGGGCCAACCGTTCTAGCCCGGCTGGCTGCGGCGGCGACTGAACGCGACCGAGCCTGTCAGCACCAGCCCGGCCAGCATCAGTGCGTAGGACGCCGGTTCCGGCACGGCGGCGACGGCAAAGTTCGACAAAACCAGGCCCTGGCCGAAGCCGCCCTGGTCGCCGTAGTACACGGCGAAACTGCCCAGGCCATCGGCAGTCAGCAGCCGCTGGCCACTCTCGACATTGGAAAACTGTCCGTGGACAGCGGTGCCGGCCAACACCACCGCAAAGCTGTCCTGCGCCCGCACCTTGCCGCCGAAGCCGTCGATGAAGTCCAGGATCAGCACGGTGCCGCCGTCCAGATGGACGGCGCCTCCGACATCCAGTGCATCGAACCCGGTGCCGCGTTGCAGGCCGCCGAGTTCAATGCGCAGTTGGCCACCCTCGAAGCGCAGGTCACGGGCGACGCTGAACAGGCCGGCGCTTTCACCGGGTGCAAGCGCCGCGTCGCCGCTCACCAGCACCTCGGCCACGCTGCCATGCCCACCGAGCACGCCTTCTTGCACCCGGGTTACGCCAGTGAACGTGTTGTGGCCGTTCAGCACCAGCGTGCCAGCGCCGGTCTTGAGCAGATCGTTGCCCACCGCCACCTCACCGATCCCGCCCTGAACGGCGAACGTAAAGCCGTTGGTGTCGATCCAGCCGCCTGCGCTGCTCTCGCCCACCACGCCATCGAGCTGCACGACCCGGCCGGCATCCAGGCTCAGGTTGGCCCAGGCACGCAGGCCGCCACGCGCGGAGCGGTTCGATTCACCGTCGAAGAATCGGCCGCCCAGCGTCACCTGGTTGCCGGAGGCCCCCAGCGAGCCGTCGGCCGTGATGCCAAGCACCGAGTCGCCGAATGTCTGGGCGTCGCCAATGGCCAGGTTGCCGGCAAAGGTGTTGGCGGTGTTGGCCAGACGCACATCGCGTGCGATCTCGCCCGGTGCACTGCCCCCCATCACATGCAAGGGTCCGGCACCGCTGATCGGGCCCTCCAGGACCAGTGACGGCGCATTGAAGGACCTGAAACCGGCGCCGCCGGCCCCGATCTGCAGCGCTGTGGAGGTACCGATCACCAGCGGCGCCGACAGCCGGTCGCTGGCTGCCAGCACGCCGCCGTCGAGCCGCACGTGGCTGCCCGCGCCGCCCAGCGCGCGCGCGTGGGCCACTTCGAGCGTCATGCCGCGTTGCACCGTCCAGCCACCCTGGAAACCGTCGTTGGCGCCGGTGATACGCACCGTGCCGGGGGTGAAGAACGGGTCTGGGTCGCCTGCCAGCACCACACGCCCGGCACCCTCGACGCTGCCATCCACCGCGCCGCCACGCTGGACCATCAAAATGCCGGTGCTGCCCAGCAGGACGCGCCCGCCGGTATCGACCTGCAGTTCGGCCAGGCCCAGCGTACGGTCGGACAGGTCCAGCTCGGCCCCCTGGGCCACTTGGCGCACCAATGCGCCTGCGCCCAGCGCGTTGTCGTTGCCGATCTGCAGCCGGCCCTGCAGGACCCGGACCACGCTGTCTGCGCTGCCATTGGCACCGTTCAGCAGCAGGCGTCCGGCGCCGGTCTTGGTCAGCCCCTTGCCGTTCATCGGCTGGTTGAACACCACGTCGAACCCCTGGCTGTCCACGATCATGGCGCTGAAGCTGGTGTTGCGGCCGGCCGCAATGGACAGGTCGGCGCCGGCCCGCAGCGTGCCGCCGACGATGTTGAGCACACCACCGGCCGCGCCCAGCCGCGCATCGCGGTCAAGCACCAGCTTGGCCTTGTCGAGCGCAACACCACCGGCATGGCTGTTGTTGCCCGTCAAGGTGAAGGTGCCACCGAGCAGGTTGAGCCGGCCAGCGCCGCTGATGTCACCGCTGATCTGGTGCGCCTGCGCAGGGGCCGCCTTGATGCTGGCGGCGGCATTGAGCACCTCGATCGGCCGTGCCAGGGCGTAGCCGGAGGGCAGCTCCAGGCCGCCGTCGCGCAGCAGGATGCGCCCGCCCGCCAGCCCCAGATTGCTGTCGTCGTTGAAGCGCACCAGGCCGATGGCCTGCAGCCCGCCGGCAAAGCTGTTCTGTCCGCTCAGCGTCAGGGTATCGAACGCCATGCCGCCGTCTCCGGTGATGGGGCCGCTGAGCACGCCGCCACTGCCACCAACGGTGAAGTTGCCGATGCCGCCGGTGGTATGGATGGCCCGCGCGGTTGTGGCCCCCACCACGGTGCCGCCGTTCTCGAAGCGCAGGGAGTTGGCGGCATTGCCCATGGCGCCATTTCCGGCTTGCAGGATGCCCGCGCCGCTGACCGTGAGCAGGCCGGTGAAGGTGTTGTCGAAGCGCTCCAGCACCAAGGTGCCGCCACTGACCGAAAGATCATGCGCACCAGCCACCACCCCGGTGATGTTGACCTGGCCCGTCGGGCCCGTGGAGCGGATTGCACCGCTGCCATTCACCCCGGCAACAATCAGCTTGCCGCCATTGGCCTGCAGCAGCAGGTCGCCATCGCCGGCCAGGGTCTTGGTCAGTCGCACCGTATTGCCGGCGCCGCCGGTGCTCAGCGTCAGCGCGTGGCCGGCGCGGTCCACGGTGCCGGTCAGCCGCAGGTCCGATTTTTCGGAGCTGCTTTTGGCGCCGAACGTGTGGATGCGACTGGCTCCCGCCAGGGTGACGGCGCCCACGACGGTCGCACTCTCGGCCGAAAAGCCTGCATTCAGGGTGCTGGTGGTGAGACTGCCCGCCAGCGTGATCGGCCGCCTCACAACCGTGCCCTGGCTGTCGGAGATCCGCAACAACTGCAGCTCGGCGCCGGGCTCCACGGTCAGCCGCGCTCCTGATGCGGGCGCCAGATCGTTCAGCACCAGCCCGAAACTCGCGCCGCTGCCGGCCGTCGCGTTGCCGGTGTATCCGGCCAGGCCGTGCAGCACCGCAACGCCACTGTCCAGGCGCAGCGCGCCGCTGCCGGTGACCGCTCCGGTCAGGAACAGCTGCGTGGCAAAACTGTTGGGCCCGGCCACGCGCAGATCGGCGTCCAGACGAAGGGCGCTGCCGATGCGCGAATGGTCGGTGTTCAGCGGGTTGGCCTGCATGGCCAGGAAGGCCGAGGCGCCGCTGAAGGCCAAGGGCTGCCCGGACAGGTTCAGGACCCCTGCGGCCGGGCCGATGGTCAAGCCGTTGAGTGCCAGGGCCCCGGTCAGGTCATTGGCACTGAAGGGGTTGAGCGTGGTGTTGAAGACCAGCGTGGTGTCGATGCCGCTGACGGGCCTGGCACCGCCCGCCCAGTTGCCGGTGTTGCTCCATAGGCTGCTGGCAGTACCGGT
Source organism: Burkholderiaceae bacterium (assembly GCA_044348035.1). Taxonomy (GTDB): domain Bacteria; phylum Pseudomonadota; class Gammaproteobacteria; order Burkholderiales; family Burkholderiaceae_C; genus CAISIP01. Next base: position 1,227 of record JBIKTP010000124.1, on the reverse strand, counting down.
CCATTCAAAGGTGGCACTGGCGACCGGTGTTGCCACGAGCGTGCAGGCCGTGAAGGCGACGCTGAGCGCCTGTCCCAACGCGGTTGGTCTGTGCCGCGGCAGGCGGTGAGGGCGTGTGTTGGGCTGGCGCATGGAGATGGTTCCTGGTTCCGTCGTGGGTGATCCCAATGTAGACAGGACACTCCGAACACACAATTCGCCCTGGTGCGTAGGTGTGGCGCCTGGGCATACGCACAAGTGCGTATGCCCAGGCGCCATCGGTCATTGCGTGTTCTGCAGCCGGATCGCGTAGGCCGCCATCTCGGCGCTGTTACGGATGCCCAGCTTGCGCCGCATGTTCTCGCGGTGCTTGCGCGCCGTGGCTTCGCTGATCCCCAGTTGCTGGCTGATCTCCTTGCTGGTCAGCCCCGCACCGACCATCTGCAGGATGGTGGTTTCGCTCGGGGTCAGCCGGGCGGGCGCTTCGGCCTGCGCATCCGGCACGAAGAGTCGCGCGATCTCGGCGCTGACATACCGCTTGCCCTGCGCCACGCGGCGGATGGCCAGCAGCAGCTCGTCGCTGTTCTCGTTCTTGGGCAGGTACCCCGCCGCGCCCAGCGACAGTGCCGCCCGTATGCTGGGTTCGTCCAGCCGCGCGGTCACGACCAGCACCCGGGTGGGCAACTGTGCGCGGCTCAGCGCCTCCAGCACGCCCAGGCCGTCCAGCCGGGGCAGGCCGAGGTCGAGCAGCAGCACGTCGGGCCGCAGCGTGGTGGCCAGCGCGATCGCCTGTTCGCCATCCTTGGCCAGGCCCACGCAGACCATGTCCGGCTGCGCACCGAGCAGGAGTTGCAGTGCATCCGCCAGCAGGGCGTGGTCTTCGGCGATCAGGATCGTGGTGCTTGTCATACATTTGCGGCACAGGTTTGTCTGTGATGTCCGAGGGTATCCGAATGCCATCCGCCGGCGAAGGTCATTTCCACCAGTTCCAGATGCAGGTCTTCCTGACCCATCTGCAGCAGGTGCCCTTTCTGGTGGTCGGTGTCATGCTGACTTCGCTGGTCGGCGCCTGGCTGATGCTGGGGCGCGTGGATACCGCCGTGGTGCTGGTCTGGCTCGCCATCTGCTGGACCTTGCCCTTCGTGCGCATGGGTTTTGCCCGTTACATGGTGCCGATAGTGGCAGCTGGCAGGGGGTTTCGCCTGCTGCAGGCGGGTTTTGCCGGCACTGCGCTGCTGTCGGGCCTGA
>JBIKTP010000123.1:0-6621 GCA_044348035.1 Burkholderiaceae bacterium | reverse complement strand
CGGCCGGAAGTTGAGCTGCACCCCGATCTTTTCGAGGTTGCGTGCCCAGGGGGTCACGACGCGGGCGCCGGCTTCGTTGCTGTCGAGGTATTCGATCACCAGTGGCTCGCCCTTGGCATTGCGCAGCCGACCGTCACGCACTTCCCAGCCAGCTTCCTTGAGCAGCGCAAGGGCCTTGCGCAGGTTGGCACGCAGCGAGGAATCGCCATCGGTGCGCGGCGGAACCGTCATCGGGCCGAAGGCCGCCGCAGGGATGTCCTTGCGCAAGGGCTCCAGCAGGGCCAGTTCTTCCGGACCCGGGCTGCCGCTGGCCTGGCAGTCCGTGTTGCCGAAGAGGCCATTCACCCGCTGGTAGGAGTTGTAGAACATCTGGCGGTTCATCCACTCGTAGTCCAGCGCCAGGCCGAGCGCCTGCCGCACCCGGACATCCTTGAATTTCTCTTTGCGGGTGTTGAGCACGTAGCTCTGGAAACCCGCTGGCAGCCGGTGCCTGAACTCGGCCTTGACCAGCTCCCCGCTGTCGAACTTGCGGCCCGTCACGCGCCGCGCCCAGTCGCCAGCCGAGAAAAACCGCATCAGGTCGAACTCGCCAGCCTTGAGCGCCTCCAGGCGCGCGGTGTTGTCCTTGTAGATCTTGACGGTGATGCGTTCGAAATTGTTGGAGCCCCGGCGCACATTGAGGTCGCGCGCCCAGTAATTCGGGTCGCGCACATAGGTGATGTCCTTGCCGAACTTCACCGGCCCGATCTTGTAGGGACCGCTGCCGATGGGGATGTCCATGACGACCTTGTCGAACGGCTTGGACTTGCCGTTCTCCATGCCCCACTTGCGGCTGAAGACCGGCAGGCCACCGACTGTCAGGGGCAACTCGCGGTTGCGCTTCTTGAAACGGTAGCGCACGGTGCGATCGTCGATCACATCCAGGCCCGCCACGTCCTCGAGCAGCGTCTTGTAGCCGGGGGACGTGAACGGGCCCATCAGGGTGTCGAAGCTGTGCTTCACATCGGCAGCAAGCACCGGGTCGCCATTGTGGAAGCGAGCCTGCGCACGCAGGCGGAAGGTGGCCGACAGGCCGTCGGGAGGCACGTCGACGTCCTCGGCCAGCAAACCGTAACCGGAAGCCGTCTCGTCCTGCGAGCCGGCCAGAAGGGTGTCGAACATCAGGCCCGACAGGTAGGCCGGCGCATTCCCCTTCATCGTGAAAGGGTTGTATTTGTCGAAGGTGGACACCCGCAGGTTGCTCACCAGCCGCAGCTCACCCTTCTTGGGCGCCTGCGGGTTGACGTAATCGAAGTGGCTGAAACCGGGCGGGTACTTGAGATCGCCCCACAAAGCATACCCATGCGCCGCCCAGGCGGGGACGCACAGGCAGGCAAGGCAGGAAATCAGCAAACGGCGCATGCGACAATTCTGCAGGATTTTTCGTGGAGACTACGGTATGGGTTTTCTTGCTGGCAAAAAACTGCTGATCACCGGCGTTCTGAGCAACCGCTCGATCGCCTACGGCATTGCCCGGGCCTGCCATGCGCAAGGCGCCGAACTGGCCTTCAGCTATGTCGGGGAGCGCTTCAAGGAGCGCATCACCGAGTTCGCCGCCGATTTCGGCTCCAGCCTCGTCTTCGACTGCGATGTCGGCGACGACGCGCAGATCGAGCGCCTGTTCACCGATCTGGCCCGGACCTGGCCCCAGTTCGACGGCTTTGTGCACAGCATCGGTTTTGCGCCCCGGGAGGCGATTGCCGGCAACTTCCTGGACGGCCTGACCCGCGAGAACTACCGCATCGCGCACGACATCAGCGCCTACAGCTTCCCGGCCATGGCCAAGGCCGCACTGCCCTACCTCAGCCCCAAGGCGGCGCTGCTGACCCTGACCTACATGGGCTCGGAACGCATCGTCCCCAACTACAACACCATGGGCCTGGCCAAGGCCTCGCTCGAAGCCTCGGTACGCTACCTGGCCGAGGCGCTGGGCCCCAAGGGCATGCGTGTCAACGGCATCAGCGCCGGCCCCATCAAGACCCTGGCCGCCAGCGGCATCAAGGACTTCGGCAAGCTGCTGGGCATGGTGTCCCAGGCGGCCCCGATGCGCCGCAACGTGACCATCGACGACGTGGGCAATGTAGCAGCGTTCTTGCTGAGCGACCTGGCCGCCGGCGTGACCGCCGAGATCACGTATGTGGACGGCGGTTTCAGCAAGGTAGCGCTGTCCACCGAGGAACGCGGCGCTGCCTGAACAGGGCAGCACCACCGGGCACGCTGCTCAGCCGGGCGCGCCTTTTGCCACACAGTCGGCGTAGTAGCGCATCTTGCCCTGCGCGTCTTCCTCGGTCACCAGCCCGTGGATGTCGGTGCCGAAACCGGGGCACTGCGCGTTGAACTCGCGTGAGAACTTCAGGTAGTCCACGATCTTGCGGTTGAAGACTTCGCCCGGGATCAGCAGCGGGATGCCCGGCGGGTACGGCGTCACCAGACCCACCGTGATGCGTCCCTCCAGCTTGTCGATCTCGACCCGCTCGGTCTGGCGCCGGGCGATGTGGGCATAGGCATCGCTGGGCTTCATGGCGGGCGCCAGGTCGCTGAGGTACATGTCGGTGGTCAGCCGTGCGATGTCGTATTTGGCGTACAGCTGGTGCACGAACTGGCACAGGTCGGCCAGGCCCATCTTTTCGTACTTGGGGTGCTGCTGGCAGAACTCGGGCAGGATGCGCCACATCGGCTGGTTCTTGGCGTAGTCGTCCTTGAACTGCTGCAGGGCCGTGAGCAGGGTGTTCCAGCGGCCCTTGGTGATGCCGATGGTGAACATGATGAAGAAGCTGTAGAGGCCTGTCTTCTCGACCACCACACCGTGCTCGGCCAGGAACTTGGTCACGATGCTGGCCGGAATGCCGGTCCTGGCGAACTTGCCGTTGAGGTCCATGCCCGGGGTGACGATGGTCGACTTGATCGGGTCGAGCATGTTGAAGCCGGTGGCCATCTTGCCGAAGCCATGCCAGTTGACGCCGGCCTTGGCGTTGCGCGACTCGCCCTTGATGACCCAGTCGTCGGCGCGGCCGATGCCTTCTTCGGCGAGCTTGTCCGGGCCCCAGACCTTGAACCACCAGTCGGCGCCGTATTCGTCGTCGATCTTGCGCATGGCCCGGCGGAAATCGAGCGCCTCCATGATGCTTTCCTCGACCAGCGCGGTGCCTCCCGGGGGCTCCATCATGGCCGCGGCCACGTCGCAGCTGGCAATGATGCTGTACTGCGGGCTGGTGCTGGTGTGCATCAGGTAGGCTTCGTTGAACAGGTGCCGGTCCAGCTTGGTCTGCTGCGCGTCCTGTACCAGCACATGGCTGGCCTGGCTGATGCCCGCCAGCAGCTTGTGGATCGACTGCGTCGAGTACACCACCGCATGCTTGGGCCGCGCCCGCTTCTTGCCCATCGCATGGTAGGTGCCGTAGAACGGGTGGAAAGCCGCATGCGGCAGCCAGGCCTCGTCGAAGTGCAGGTTGTCGACGTAGCCGTCGAGCATGTTCTTGATGGTCTCGGTGTTGTAGAGCACGCCGTCGTAGGTGGATTGCGTGAGGGTCAGCACGCGCGGCCTGACCTTTTTGGCGTCCACCCCCTTGAGCAGGGGGTTGGCCTTGATCTTGGCCTGGATCGACGCAACCTCGAACTCCTCCTTCGGGATCGGGCCGATGATGCCGAAGTGGTTGCGCGTGGGCTTCAGGAACACGGGTACGGCACCCGTCATGATGATGGCATGCAGGATCGACTTGTGGCAGTTGCGGTCGACCACCACCACGTCGCCGGGCGCCACGCAGTGGTGCCAGACCATCTTGTTCGAGGTGCTGGTGCCATTGGTCACGAAGAAGCAGTGGTCGGCGTTGAATATGCGGGCCGCATTGCGCTCGGAAGCAGCCACCGGGCCGGTGTGGTCCAGCAGCTGGCCCAGCTCCTCGACTGCATTGCACACGTCGGCGCGCAGCATGTTCTCGCCGAAGAACTGGTGGAACATCTGCCCCACCGGACTTTTCAGGAAGGCCACCCCACCCGAGTGCCCCGGACAGTGCCAGGAGTAGGAGCCGTCTTCCGCATAGTCGAGCAGAGCCTTGAAGAACGGCGGCTGCACGCCTTCGAGGTAACTCTTGGCTTCGCGGATGATGTGGCGGGCCACGAACTCCGGCGTGTCCTCGAACATGTGGATGAACCCGTGCAGCTCGCGCAGGATGTCGTTGGGAATGTGGCGCGAAGTCTTGGTCTCGCCATAGACATAGATGGGCACATCCAGGTTCTTGCGCCGCACCTCCTCGATGAACTGGCGCAGGTTCAGCACGGCCGGGTCCAGGTCGGGGCCGGGCGTGAACTCCTCGTCGTCGATCGACAGGATGAAGGCGCTGGCCCGCGACTGCTGCTGGGCAAACTGGGAGAGATCCCCGTAGCTTGTCACCCCCAGCACCTCGAAACCCTCGCTTTCAATGGCCTGCGCAAGCGCGCGGATCCCCAGACCCGAGGTGTTTTCAGAGCGGAAGTCTTCGTCGATGATGACGATCGGAAAGCGGAATTTCATGAATGCTCCCTGCCCGGTGGCAGATCCAGAAGTTGACAGACAGGCCGGCAGTGTAAGGAAATAAGGTGTCCGCACCCTTGCGATGGCCCACATTGGACGCAAAATGTGGCTCAGGCAACACAACGCCCCTGGAACAAGGAACAAGCAATGGCAGAGTCGACGCTCTGGTGGATCGCGACCGGCGTGGCAGTGGCCGTGGAGCTGGCCACGGGTACCTTTTACCTGTTGATGATCGCCATCGGCCTGGCCGCCGGCGCCCTCGCAGCGCACCTGGGGGGTGGCCTGGTCACCCAGCTGGTCGCGTCGGCGGTGGTGGGCGGCGGGGCTGTTGCGCTCTGGTACCTGCGCCGCAAGCGGCATCCGCAGGCACTGGCAGCAGGCGCCAACCCCGATGTCAACCTGGACGTCGGCGAAACCGTGCATATCGACCACTGGCAGCCCGACGGCACGGCCAGTGTCAGGTACCGCGGTGCCGCCTGGACCGTCATCCACCGCAGCGGAACGGCACCTTCCACCGGTGTGCACCGCGTGGTGGAAGTGATCGGCAGCCGCCTGGTGGTGGACAAGGTCACCTGAACAGTTCCACACCGGATTCCCTGTCCCCATCACAACGAAAGATCACCATGGAAATCGCCAGCATCCTGATCGTCATCGCCCTCATCTTCATCGTGCGCGCGATCCGCATCGTGCCGCAGCAGCATGCCTGGGTGGTCGAGCGGCTGGGCAAGTACCACGGCACGCTCACGCCGGGCCTCAACATCCTGGTGCCTTTCGTGGACAAGGTGGCCTACAAACATGTGCTCAAGGAGATCCCGCTGGACATCCCCAGCCAGGTCTGCATCACCAAGGACAACACGCAATTGCAGGTGGACGGCATCCTGTACTTCCAGGTGACCGACGCGATGCGCGCGAGCTACGGCTCGTCCAACTACATCATGGCGATCACGCAGCTGGCCCAGACCTCGCTGCGGTCGGTGATCGGCAAGCTGGAGCTCGACAAGACTTTCGAGGAGCGCGAGATCATCAACGCGCAGGTCGTCTCGGCGATCGACGAAGCCGCGCTGAACTGGGGCGTGAAAGTGCTGCGCTATGAAATCAAGGACCTGACCCCGCCCAACGAGATCCTGCACGCGATGCAGTCGCAGATCACGGCAGAGCGCGAGAAGCGCGCCCTGATCGCCGCGTCGGAAGGCCGGCGCCAGGAGCAGATCAACATAGCCACCGGCGAGCGCGAAGCCTTCATCGCCCGCTCCGAGGGCGAGAAGCAGGCCGTCATCAACAAGGCCCAGGGTGATGCCCAGTCCATCCTGGAAGTGGCCGAGGCCACCGCCCGGGCCATCGAGCGCATCGCTGCGGCCATCCGCCAGCCGGGCGGCGAACAGGCGGTGCAGCTCAAGGTGGCCGAGAAGGCGGTGGACGCCTACAGCCGCGTCGCCACCGACGCGACCACCACCCTGATCGTGCCCAGCAACATGACCGAAGTGTCGGCCCTGATCAGCTCGGCGATGAAGATGGTGCAGACCCACCAGAAGGCCTGATTGTCCGGGCGACGCAGACTCCGGGCCGACATCGCGCTGCTACAATCGCCGGCACCGGAGAGGTGGATGAGCGGTTTAAGTCACACGCCTGGAAAGCGTGCGAGGGGTAAAACCCTCCGCGGGTTCGAATCCCGCCCTCTCCGCCAGGTAGCTGGAAAACACGGGCCTTTGTGGCCCGTTTCGTTTTTCTGCCCATGTTTCTGCCCACAATAAATCAAATGTGTTGGGCCCGTGTTGTTGACCGAAGAATTCTCTGTGGCACGAGACCCTGCAGCGGAGCGCCTCATGTTCGAGCCGGGAGGGCTTATCCACGGACGCGCGATCGGCGCCTCTCACGCAAGACTCGCGCGGCGGTGGGTAAGTCGGCTCAAGAACGGCATAGTCGACAGCAAGACATGTCAGTACGCTGCCCGAACGCCATGATGCAGGCAACTGGTCAGAAAGCCCCGTCATGACCACTGCAACGCATTCCAAATCCGAGCGCGTCGATGTGTGTGCCAGTGCGCCCGTCAAGCAACTGCTGCAGGAAGCCGC
>JBIKTP010000122.1:0-6681 GCA_044348035.1 Burkholderiaceae bacterium | reverse complement strand
CGTCCGGCGAATCCACGAGCACCTCGACACCGGCGGCGCGCAGGCGTTCGGCCGGGCCAATGCCCGACTGCTGCAGGATCAGCGGCGAGTTGACGGCGCCGGCGCACACGATGACCTCGCCCCGGCACCGGTAATCGACCGGCTGCCCGTCGCGCCGCGCCTTCACGCCGACGGCCCGCCGCCCCTCGAACAGGATGCGCTCGACCTCGACCTGCGTGACGACCGTCAGGTTGCGCCGCTGCATGGCCGGCGCCAGGAAGGCATGCGCAGCGCTCCACCGGCGCCCCTTGTGGATGGTGTAGTTGTAGTAACCGATGCCTTCGTGGTCGGGCTCGTTGATGTCCTGCTTGCGCGCATACCCCATCTGCTCGCCGGCCTGGATGAAGGTCTCGGCCAGCGGATACCGGTATCGGCAGGTCTGCACATGCAGCGGCCCGCCGCGGCCCCGGAAATCGGTCGGGGGCAGTTCATGGTCCTCGATCGCCATGAAGGCCTTCTTCATCGCATCCCAGCCCCAGTCGGCGCCGGCCCGGGTTTTCCAGTCCTCGTAGTCCTGCAGGTGGCCGCGCGAGTAGATCATGCCGTTGATCGAACTCGAGCCGCCCAGCGCACGGCCCCGGATCCAGTTCTCGGTGCCGAGCGCCTCGTTTGCGACAAAGCGCTGGGCCGGCCAGCGCCAGGCGCGCCGGGGGTCGTTCATCAGCTTCGAAAAGCCCTTGGGCATCAGGATCAGGGGGTCGTTGAAGCCACCCCCGGCCTCGATCAGGAGCACACGCTCGGTGCCGCTCTCGGACAGGCGATTGGCGATGACGCAGCCGGACGAACCCGCCCCGACGATGATGGTGTCGAACATGTCCACGATGTGTTCCTTGAATCCTCGCCGCGCAGGAGCGCTGCATTCCGGCCATGCGCCAACCTGGCAGTGCAGGCAGGGCGGATGGTGCCGAAGTATCCACGAATTGGACAGCGCCGCGCCGGCGCGGCAGGGTCTACCGCGCCAGCACCGCCTGCAATGCCTGCCCGGTGTGGGTCCCTTGCGCCACCACCCGCTCCGGGGTGTCCGCCGCCACGACGGTTCCACCCGCGTCACCGCCCTCCGGGCCCAGGTCGATGACCCAGTCGGCCTCGGCGATCACGTCCAGATCGTGCTCGATCACCACCACGCTGTGCCCGCCGTCCACCAGGCGGTGCAGCACGCGGATCAGCTTCTCGACATCTGCCATGTGCAGGCCGACCGTCGGTTCATCCAGCACATACAGCGTGTGGGGTGCCTTCTGCCCGCGCCGGGTCACATCGTCGCGCACCTTGCTGAGCTCGGTCACCAGCTTGATGCGCTGGGCCTCGCCGCCGCTGAGCGTGGGGGACGGCTGGCCCAGCGTCAGGTAACCCAGCCCCACATCCTTCAACAGCTGCAGCGGGTGGCTGATGGACGGCATGGCGGCAAAGAAGTCCACCGCCTCGTCCACCTCCATCTGCAGGATCTCGCCGATGTTCTTGCCGCGCCAGCTGACCGCCAGGGTCTCGGGGTTGAAGCGGGTGCCGCGGCAGGTTTCACACAGCACTTTCACGTCCGGCAGGAAACTCATGGCGACCGTGCGGATGCCCTGGCCCTCGCAACCGGGACAGCGCCCTTCGCCGGTGTTGAAGCTGAAGCGGTTGGCCGCATACCCGCGGGCCCGCGCCTCCAGCGTGTCGGCAAACAGCTTGCGGATGGTGTCCCAGAAGCCGATGTAGGTGGCCGGGCAACTGCGCGGGGTCTTGCCGATGGGCGTCTGGTCCACCTCGAGCACCCGGTCGATCGACTCGTAGCCGGTGACACCGGTGCAACCCACCCAGTCGATCTTCTCGCCGGCCTCCAGCGCATCCCGGCCGGCCCGGGTGCTGCGCCGGGCGACGGCGGTCTGCACGTTGGCCAGCAACACGTCGCGGGCCAGGGTCGACTTGCCAGACCCGCTGACCCCGGTCACGGCCACCAGGCGGCCGAGCGGCACCTGCACCGTGACATTGCACAGGTTGTGCAGCCGCGCCTGGCGCACCACCAGGGGCGGTAATGCGGCATCGGCCATGGAGCGGCGCAGTTGCACCGGGTGTTTCATCGCATGCAGCAGGTAGCGGCCGGTCTGCGAGTCGGAGGCGTCCATGACCTGCGCCAGCGAACCTTCGGCCACCAGGGTCCCGCCGCGTTTGCCGGCGCCCGGCCCGATGTCGATGATGTGGTCGGCATGGCGGATGGTGTCCTCGTCATGCTCCACCACGACCAGCGTGTTGCCCTTGTCGCTCAGGCTCTTGAGGGCGGACAGCAGAATCTTGTTGTCGCGCGCATGCAGGCCGATGGTGGGTTCGTCCAGCACGTAGCAGACGCCCTGCAGGTTGCTGCCCAGTTGCGCAGCCAGCCGGATCCGCTGCGCTTCGCCGCCGCTCAGGGTCGGTGCGCCACGGTCGAGCGTCAGGTAGCCCAGGCCCACTTCCTCCAGAAACAGCAGGCGGCTGCGGATCTCGGGCACCAGGTCGCGCGCGATGTCGGTTTCCCGCTGGCTCATGCGGCCAGCCACCTGCAGGGTCTCGACCCAGCGGCGCACATCCGTCACGCTCAGCCGCGCCAGTTCAGTGATGGCAATGCCGGCCAGCGGCGCGGCATCACCGGCCAGCGCGTGGGCCTGCACACCGAACTTCACCGCGCGCGCCGTGGCGTTGAGCCGCGTGCCCTGACAGGCGGGGCAGGCATCCTGCGCCAGGTCGTCGACCTCCACCTCGGCAAAGGTCTGCTCGCGGCCGCCGTTGTCGTCGTCCCGCACGGAGTCGTCGAGGGCCTTGCGCTGTTCCTTGGTGAGCCGCACGCCGGTGCCGACACACTCGGGGCACCAGCCATGCTTGCTGTTGTACGAGAACAGGCGCGGGTCGAGCTCGGCATAACTGGTGCTGCACACCGGGCAGGCACGCTTGGTCGAGAACGCCTGCAACGTGCCGATGCCGGCGGTGGAGATGCCGTCGCGCAGGGCCTCGCGCAGACCGGCCAGGCCGCTCAGCACATGCACCACGCCCTTGCCATGCTCCAGCGCGCTCGCCAGCGCCTCGCGCAGGGCGCTTTCGTTCTCCGGTGACACGTCGAGGCTGATCACCGGCAGCTCGATGGTGTGTTCCTTGAAACGGTCGATGCGCGGGAAACCGGTGGTCGGCAGGAAGTTGCCGTCCACCCGCAGATGCGTGAAGCCGCGCGGCCGCGCCCAGTCGGCCAGCTCGGTGTAGACGCCCTTGCGGTTCATCACCAGCGGCGCGAGCAGGCCGATATGCTGGCCGCGGAAGCTGCGCATCAGCTGCGCCACGATGCTGTCGGGCGTCTGTGGCGCCACGGCGGCGCCGTCGCGGGTGCAGTGCTGCACGCCGAGCTTGACGTACAGCAGCCGCAGGAAATGCCAGACCTCGGTGGCCGTGCCGACCGTGGACTTGCGTCCGCCGCGCGACAGGCGCTGCTCGATCGCCACCGTGGGCGGGATGCCGTACACCGCATCCACCTCGGGCCGGCCGGCCGGCTGCACGATGCTGCGCGCGTAGGCGTTCAGCGACTCCAGGTAGCGCCGCTGCCCCTCGTTGAACAGGATGTCGAAGGCCAGCGTGGACTTGCCGGAACCGCTGACGCCGGTGACCACGCTGAACTTGCCGCGCGGAATGTCGACCGACAGCGAGCGCAGGTTGTGCTCCTTGGCATTCACGATCTGGATCGCATCCGAATGCGCCGGCGCCACATACGGTGCGCGCGCCTCCTGCACCGCATGGGCGCCTTCGCCCACGGCGCTGTCGTACTCGCGCAGGGCCTTGCCGGTGTGCGAGGCCGGGTGTTCGCGTACCTGCTCGGGCGTGCCGACCGCCACCACCATGCCACCGGCATCACCGCCTTCTGGCCCGAGGTCGATCAGCCAGTCGCTGGCGCGGATCACGTCCAGGTTGTGCTCGATGACCAGCAGGGAATGGCCCGCGTCCAGCAACTTGCGCAGGGCGCGCATCAGCTTGGCGATGTCGTCGAAGTGCAGTCCGGTGGTCGGTTCGTCGAACATGAACAGGGTGCCACGCCTGGCGACCTGCTGGCGGCTGGAACTGCCTGTGCGCGCGGCCTCGGCCAGGAAACCGGCGAGTTTCAGGCGCTGCGCCTCGCCGCCTGACAGCGTGGGCACGGGCTGACCGAGTTTCACGTACTCCAGGCCCACGTCCACGATCGGCTGCAGGGCGCGGATCACATCTCGGTCGTTGGCAAACAGGGCCGCCGCCTCGCTGACTGTGAGGTTCAGCACATCGGCCACGTTCATGCTGACCAGCTTGCCCGGGCCGGGCAGCGGACGCTTGACCAGCGTGGGGTTGGTGATCAGCTTGCGGCCGTCCGCGGTGGCAGGGGCCACGGGGGCCTGGTCTGCCGCCGCCGGTACCTGCGCCGTGGCACCGCCCACCCGGCGGTCGATGCGCACCTCGAGCACCTCGGGTCGGTAGCGCTTGCCGTCGCAATCCGGGCAGCGCAGATAGACGTCGCTCAGGAACTGCATCTCGACATGCTCGAAACCCGATCCGCCGCAGGTCGGACACCGGCCGTCGCCCCCATTGAAACTGAACTTGGCCGCGGTGTAGCCGCGCTGCCGCGCCAGGGCGGCGTTGGCGAAGATCTCGCGGATCGCATCCCATGCTCCAACATAACTGACCGGGTTGGAGCGCGCCGTCTTGCCGATCGGCGACTGGTCGACGAACACCACGTCAGCCAGCAACTCGGCGCCCAGCAGACGGTCATGGCGGCCCGGCGCATCGGTGGAACGGCCGAAATGACGCATCAGGGCCGGTGCCAGCACGTCCTGCACCAGCGTGGACTTGCCCGAGCCGCTGACGCCGGTCACGCAGACCAGGCGCTGCAGCGGGATGTCGACGGACACATTGCGCAGGTTGTGCTCGCGCACCCCCTCCAGCACCAGGCGCGGCGTGTTCTCGGCCACGAGCCGGCGGAAACCCAGTCCGACCTGCTTGCGGCCGCCCAGGTAGGCACCGGTCAGGGTGTCGGCCTGCCGCAGGTCCTGCGTGCTGCCGTCGAACACGATCTGCCCGCCGCGCTCGCCCGGGCCGGGGCCCATGTCGATCATGCGGTCGGCCGCCAGCATCACCGCCGGGTCGTGCTCGACCACCACCAGCGTGTTGCCGGCATCCCGCAGGCGCTGCATGGCCTCGATGATGCGGTGCATGTCGCGTGGGTGCAGGCCGATGCTGGGCTCGTCCAGCACGAACAGGGTGTTGACCAGCGAGGTGCCCAGCGCGGTGGTGAGGTTGATGCGCTGCACCTCGCCACCGGACAGCGTGCGGCTCTGGCGGTCCAGGCTCAGGTACCCGATGCCGACGTCGCACAGGTATTTCAGGCGGGTCGTGATCTCCTCGAACAGCAGTTGCAGCGCCTTGTGGTCCGCCTGCCCCTGCGGCACCGAGCCGGTGGGATGGGCCTGGTCGCTCAGACGGTCGAAGAAGGCGCGCAGCCGGTCGATCGGCAGCAGCATCAGGTCGTGCAGGCACAGGCCGGGCAAGGACTCGAGCTGCTCCCGGCTCCAGGCGACGCCCTGGGGCATGAAACGCCGCGCCGGCGGCATCACCGCGTCGGCGTCGGCCTGGCTGCCGATGCGCCACAACAGGCTCTCCGTCTTGAGCCGGGCGCCGACGCAGGTGGGACAGGGCGTGTAGCTGCGGTACTTGGACAGCAGCACCCGGATGTGCATCTTGTAGGCCTTGGTCTCCAAATACTCGAAGAAGCGCTTCACGCCGAACCAGTGCTGGTTCCACTTGCCGTTCCAGTTCGGCGAGCCATGGATCACCCAGTGCTGGTGTTCGGGCTTGAGCTTGTTCCAGGGCGTGTCGCGCGGGATGCCGGCATCTTCCGCATGGCGCATCAGGTCGTCCTGGCATTCCTGCCAGGCGGGTGTCTGCATCGGCTTGATCGCACCGGCGCGCAGCGTGAGCTTGTCGTTCGGGATGACCAGGCCGTAGTCGACGCCGATCACCCGGCCGAAGCCGCGGCAGCTGTCGCACGCACCCACCGCGGAGTTGAACGAGAAGGCGGACGCTATCGGGTCGGCATACCGCAGGTCGCTGTCCGGGCAGTGCAGGCCGGTGGAGAATTTCCAGATGCGCGGCTCGGCATCGTCGGCAACCGCGTACACGCTGATGCGCCCGCTGCCACGGCGCAGCGCGACCTCGATCGCCTCCAGCACGCGACCGCGTTCCGTGTTGCCCAGGCGGAAGCGGTCGGCCACCACATCCAGCACCTTGCGGCGGGCGGGTGCCGGCGCCGTGCCGGCCTTGCCTGGCTTGGCGCCCTTTGCGCCGCTTGCTGCCGGCGTGGCCCCGGACGAGGAGCTGGCGCTCACATCCACCTCGCGCTCGGCCTGCACGCGGGTGTAGCCGCTGACCGACAACCATTGCGCGATCTCTTCCGGGCTGGTCTCTGCCGGCAATTCGACGGGGAAGGTCACCACCAGCCGCGGGTCCTCGCTGCCGGCAAGGGCCTGCAATTGGGCGTGGATGGTCTCTGGCGTGTCGTGGCGCACCGCCTGCGCGGTCGCGCGGTCGAACAGCTGCCCGGCACGCGCAAACAGCAGCTTGAGGTGGTCATTGAGCTCGGTCATCGTGCCCACCGTCGAGCGGGACGAGCGCACCGGGTTGGTC
>JBIKTP010000121.1:0-6740 GCA_044348035.1 Burkholderiaceae bacterium | reverse complement strand
CAACAGATGTTCAAGTGCATGTCTTTCCTTCAGATAGATTGCTTTGGCAGGATGCAGTACCCACTTTTTCCAGGGCTTGAAACTTCCCACATGCTTCATGAAAAGAAAGTCGCGGCTTCGGTAAAGTGTGCGATAACCTTCCAGTTCATGCCAGCCCTCCTGGCCGGCCATATCGATCAGGCAGCGCACCTCATCATCGGGTAGCTGGCCCAACTCTTCTTCTTTCAGGATCAGGCAGAACAAATCCTGCTCAGGGTAGTGCAGATAGTCGCGGTACTGCGCGTAGCCCTCGACGAAGCGCTCGTAAATGCGGGCTTCGTTGTACAGGGTGACGTCGAAGTGCAACACCCCGCCACTGGGGTACAACGCATGGTGCGGAAACATTCCGGCTCTGGTGCTGAAGGCTCCATCCGCATCAGGGGCAACGCAGAAGGCCGATACCGCATACCTCTCACCGTTTCGCCGTCTCGTACGCAAGCGCTCGGCCATTGACCCTGCACCGCGCCCGAAGATCATCCCGCAATCGAAGAAGACAATGTCGGAACTTCCCGGAAAAAGCCTCGGCAAAGCCGCTTTGTAAAGCACCGCGCTGCTGAAATGGAAGCGCTTCACATAACCCGCGAACTGGGTGTCCATCAACACCACCGCGCTCAGCCCGGCATGGGGGAACCGTTCCCCCGCCTTCGCCAGAAACAGTTGGACACTCCTGCCCACTCGCGCATCGACAACCGGATCGGACGCAAGGTAGACAAGCGAAATCGAACAATCGCTCATCTCCGCATACTCCAGGAAGCTCATCACCGAAACCAAAGCCGGTCCGAGATAGTTGGCATCGAACAGGAAGACAACATGGGTAGTTCCGTTTTCCATCTCTTTCGCTCAAAGAGTCCTGAAATCTATCGACGCCTTGCGGTCCGAGATGCATGGCATCGCGCGGCAAGGGGTGTCCTGCATGCACCCCGGCGCAGGTTCGCATGACCGGGCCGGCACGGCATCCCGGGGCAGTGGCGTGGTCGGGGCCCATGGTCGGTTGCGAGACGAAGAAATCACGGTCTTCGCCGACGCGGCTTGCCACCGCGCCGACAAGCGCGCTGAAGCAACGGGCGTCGCACCATGGTACGGAGCCATCCGCGCGGGCAGGAGGCTTTTGGCACTGTGCAAACCGGTCGCCATTGGTTCAGATTGTCCTGCGTGGGATCGGCCTGCTGAGGGCATCATGCCTTGGCAGGCAAAGGAGCGCCAGGCAGCTGCGGGCGCCAGAACTCCGGTTCGCTCTTCCACCAGGCGTGGGTACCCATCGGAAAGTGGCCGCCATTGACTGCATAGTAGTGCGACGGCCGCAGCTCCACCGAAAAGCGCGAGGCAGTTATCTCGTTGGGCACCAGAAAGTCCTGCGACAAGGCGCCCATGACCGAGAAGAACAGGTCTTCGCTGGAGCCAGTCTGCAGGAACACGTTCAGGATGGCTGCAAACTCGTCGAGCAGCGCGATCGCCTTGCGGTTGCGCCGCAGACTGAAGCCGCCGTTGCCAACCATGACGCGTACCAGTTTGCCGTTGGCGCCTTCGAACGGGCCGGCATTGACCATCAGGCTGAACCCATCCGGCCAGGGCGCGCCCACATAGTCGAAGGGCTTGCTGCACCAGTCGTCGAGCTCGTCGCGCAGGGCGATCGCGTCGGTCTGGCAGATCAGCGAGAACTCGTAGCCGGCAAAGTCCCGATAGAAGGCCTGGCTCAACAGCAGCCGGTTGTAGCCGGGAATCGATGCGAAGTTCACCTTGGGATAGGCCCGGTACACCAGGTCGCCGTAACGCGCCCGGTAATACGCAAGATCCAGGCCCTCAGGTCCAATGAACACAATGTCGCGCCCGCGCAGCGTCGCCATCGAACGGTCCAGCGAATAGGCCTCCAGCGGAGTCAGCGATACCTGGTAGACCGGCACGATCACCACGACGTCGCGCATCGGGTCCTTCATCAGGGCTCCCGCACCGCCTCGCTCATGCCCTTGGTCAGCGGCCACGCGAGGTAGGAAAGGACCGAGCGCTGGCCGACCACGATCTCTGCACTGAGGGTCATGCCAGGCATCAGGCGGGCACTGTCGAGCATGTTCTTGAGCTGGGTGCTGGTCAGGGTGATACGGCTCAGATAATACGCGTCGGCTCCGCCACGGGCCGACGGGTCGCGCCGGAACGCATCGCCGCTGATGGTGCGTACCTTGGCATCGAGCACCCCGTGTTTCTGGAACGGATAGGCGTCGAGCTTCACGTTCACGGGGTGCCCCAGCTTGATGTAGCCGACGTCCACCGAGTCGATCTGCACCTCGGCTTCCAGCTCCGCATTCAGCGGCACCAGGGTGAAGAAGGTCTCCGCCTCCCGGACGACCGACCCCGGCGAGAGCTTGGCGATCTCCAGCACCACCGCGTCGATGGGCGCCTGCAGGGTCACCAGCTTCTGGCGCCGATCGGCTTTCTGCAACTGTTCCTTGACGGCGTCGCGCTCGCGCGAGAGGCCCAGCAGGTCCTCCATGGTTTTCTGCCGCCAGCCTCGCTCGAAAGCCGTCTTCTCGGCCTCGAAGGCCGCCAGCTCGCGGCGGATCTCCTGTTCGCGGCTGTTGGCCAGCTCCAGATCGCGCTCGACCTCCTTGCTGCGCTGCTGGGCTTCGAGCAGCTGCAATGGTGCGCCGAACTTCTGGGCCACCATCTTTTCCTGCATGGCCTCGATCTCCTTGAGCGAGCGCAGGCGCGAGGCGACGAGCTGCTGGTCCTGCCGGTTGGTCGCGAGTGCCGCGCGCAGCCGGGCCGACATCTCCATCATCTTGAGCTGCTGGGCGCGGTAATTGGCCCTGCGCTCTCCAAGAAGATCGGCCTGCAGGCGGGAATCGGCATTGGAGGCGACCGGCCCGGTCGCGCCACGGCCTGTCAGCTCCTGCTCGAAGCCGCGGATCTGGGTATCCAGGCTCTCCAGGCGCTGGCGCAACTGGGTCTCGTCGGCCTGGACGAACGTGGCGTCGAGCCGCGCCAGCGCCTCGCCCTTGCGCACGACCTGGCCCACGCGCACATCGATGCTCTGGACCACAGCGGTCTCCAGGGGCTGCACCACCACGTTGGGCAGCGGGTTGACCAGCCGTCCCTGGGCCACCACCACCTTGTCGAGCTGCGAGTAGCCGGCCCACACGCCGAACACGGCAAAACTCAGCAGCAGCACATGCAGCGTCAGGCGCGCGCCCCAGGGCACCGGGCTGCGCTCGATCTCGTCGGCATCCGGCAGATACTCGATCACGGTCCGGCCGCGGGAGCCGAACACCTTGCCGAAACCCAGCCGGCGCTTCACAGGTGGCTTGTCTGCTGGTTCCATAACTGTTGGTAGGTTTCACACCGGGTCAGCAACTCCTCGTGCCGGCCGCTATCCACCAGCCTGCCCTGCTGCATGACCAGGATGGCATTGGCGTTCACCAGGGTCGAGAGCCGGTGCGAGATCATGATCACCGTGCGACCGACCGCAATGCGCGAGAGGTTGTTGATGAAGATGGCCTCGCTCTCCGGGTCCAGGGCGCTGGCGGCTTCGTCCAGCACCAGGATGCGCGGCTTGGTGAGCAGCGAGCGTGCGATCGACAGCCGCTGCTTCTGGCCGCCGGACAGGTTCGCCGCGTTTTCCTCCAGCAGGGTGTTGTACCCCTGGGGCAGACGCTCGATGAATTCTGCGGCACCGGCGGCTTCGGCAGCGGCCACGATCTCCTCGAAGGAGGCATCCGGCTTGGCCGCAGAGATGTTGTCCCGCACGGTCCCGCGGAACAGGAAGTTCTCCTGCAGCACCACGCCGATCTGGCGGCGCAGGTGGGCGAGTTCGATCTCGCGTGCGTCGGTGCGGTCGAACCGCACGATGCCCTCCTGCACGCTGTACAGACCCTGGATCAGCTTGGTGAGTGTCGTCTTGCCGGAGCCGCTGCGGCCGACGATCCCCACGACCGAACCTGCGGGGATCGTGAACGTGGCGCGGTCCAGCGCGGTGCCGGCTGCGCCCGGGTAGCGGAAGGTGACCGCATCGAAGGAAATCTCGCCAGCCAGGTCCGGCCGCAGACCTCCGGCGCTGGCACGCCCTTCGGACGGCCGGTTCATCACCTCGCCCAGCATGCGTACCGACAGCGCGGTCTCCTGGTAGTCGTTCACCAGGCCCACGATCGCGATCAGGGGCTGCACCACGCGCCCGGAGATCATCTGGAAACCGATCAACGCACCCACCGTCAAGGTCTGGTCAAACACCTGCTGTGCCCCGAGCACGATGATCACCACGGGCAGCAGCTTTCCCAGGAAGTCGGTGATCGCATTGCCGGTGATCGAGATCTTGCCCACCCGGTAGTGCATGTTGATCGACTGGGCCGAGCGCTGGTCCCACAGCCGGCGCTGGGTTGGCTCGATCGCCAGCGCCTTGACCGTGCGCATGCCGTGGATGGTCTCCACCATCATCGATTGCCGCTCCGCCTCTGCCGCATACAGGGCATTGAGGCGGCGCCGGAAAGTCGGCACCATGCCCATCACCACCAGGGCGATCAGCACGGTGAACAACAGCACCACCATCGCCAGCTGCACCGAATAGGTGAACAGGATCGGCAGGAACAGGATCAGCGACGTGGCATCGAGCACCGTGAAGAACATGCGCCCTGTCAGAAAGGCGCGGATCTTCTCCACCTGCTGCATGTGGCGGGTGATGATGCCGGCCGTGGTGGTCTCGAAATAATCGATCGGCAGCGAGAGCAGGTGCGCGAAGGTGCGGCGCGTGAGCCGCATGTCGATCTTGTTGGTGGCCGACAGCGTGAGGATCTGGCGCAGGAAGCCGAACAGCGAGTCGAATACCAGCGCAATGATGACGCCCACGCCCAGAACCCACAAAGTACCCACACTCTGGTGCACCAGCACCTTGTCGATCACCAGCTGGAAGAAGATCGGCGACGCCAGCGCCAGCAGGTGCATCGCAATCGCCGCGATCGCGATATCACGCAGCGCCGCCTTCTGCTTCAGGATCTCCGGGATGAACCAGCGAAAGCCGAATGGCTGGCTGTCCTCGGGCGCGGCATGCAGCCGCTTCATCAGGAAGACCTGCCCCTCCCAGCGGGCGCAAAACTTGTCCCGATCGATCATCAGGATGGTGGAAGCGTTGTCGGCCAGCGGATTCAGGATGGCGATCTGCCCGTCGCCCTCCTTCTTCGACACACCCATGACGATCACGGAATTTCCGTCAGACAGCCGGGCGATCAACGGGAATACGCCTTCCTGGGCCATCAGCCCGGCCCAGCTCAGCTTGTCGGCCTTGGCCTTGAGCCCGATGTCGGATGCGATGCGCAGAACGGTTGCAGGCTGTGGCTCCTGCGCTGCCAGGGCATAGTCCTCAATCAGCCGTTCCGGGTTGACCTGCAGGCGATGGTGTTGGGCAATCGCTGCAAGGCACTGGATCGTGGAATGAGGAAACTTTTCTGCCATGAATGCTGCTCCCGCAAGGGATCGCGCATTTCAACATGGGCAGAAGTTTCTTGATCGGCCAAACAAGGACCGAATTCGGGGCTTTCTCCTTTGCGAATGCGCGGCCCGGCAGCAGACGGGACCCGGGCCCCGTCTGCGCCAGCCGCCGCGTCGGCTACTTGGTGCCGCCCGTGGTCAGGTAACCACCGTTCATTGGATCCTGCAGGCCTGGCAGTTTCAGCGATTGGGTCCCTGCAGTAGCCGCCATGGCTGGCTCGGCGATCAGGTTGCCATTGGAATCGAACTGCTTCATCACGTCGGCCATGCTGGCTGCCGCGAGGGAGACAGATGACCCGCTGGCCACCAGGGTGCCCGACAGATCCAGAGTCGATGTCTTCTGGACATCCTGGATCGCGCCGGTCTCGCTGAACTGGGTGATGGCCTGCGCCAGACTGCTGACACGGGACCGCAGATCGGCCTTCGTGTCCACCACACCGGCCGGGGCCACCGGATCCGGTACCTGACTCTCCTTGACCAAAATCTCCACCCCACTGGCCCCAGGTTCTGGCGCACCGTCGGGCTCCACCAGTGCAGCAATCGCCGCGTCCACCGCCTCCGCTGAGCTGTCAGACTTGCCGGCAACGAACCAGACATCGGCGGCAGCGCGGATTTCTCCGTCCGTGCGCTGGTAGGTTGAGGTCAAGCCGATCAGGTTGCCGTTATCCATCTGCGTCCCTGCTACTGCGTCCAGGCTGATGCTTGCCACGCCCATGGTATCCAGCGTGTGCAGCTCGCCCGATCCGTTGACCCCGTCGGAGTTACCGTCCACCCACAGCCGCAGGTCTGCAAACGCGAAGTCATTGCGGTCGATGACGCCATCCTGGTTGCTGTCGAGTTCGCGCAGCGCAACGTAGCCGTCTGCCGCCCGCTGTCCACTGGCCAGAGTCGTGGAGGATCCAAAAAGCTCCGAGCCGTCGTTGATCACCCCGTCAGCGTTCCGATCCATCACCAGCAAGCCATCGCCGCCAGCGACCCAGCCGGTGCGGACACTGTTGCCATCCGCGAACAAATCGAACTTCACACCCGCCTGGATGCCCATCGTCTGCACGCCGTTGCCATCCAGGTCCAGGATGATGGGAGTGCCCAGGGTCAGGTGCGAAATCTGTGCGGTGGTAATCGCCGCTGTTTGCGTGGTCGTAAGTGCCTCGACCTGAGCGGTCCTCAGCGCGGCCACCTGGCTGGTCGTCAATGCGCCAATCTGCGAAGTCGTCAATGCGCGAATCTGGGTG